>JANYGM010000098.1 GCA_025362415.1 bacterium | reverse complement strand
GGGTCTAAATTGCAATATGGCGACCACGACCTCAAAAATGTTCCTTTTGAAGACATTAAGGGCAAATTTTTGGTGGTGGAAGAAAAAATGGACGGTGCAAATGCAGGCATTAGTTTTGATGACAACGGGAAACTGCTTTTGCAGAGTCGTGGGCATTATTTGGAGGGAGGTTTTCGTGAAAAACACTTTGATTTGTTCAAAACTTGGGCAAATACTTTCGCCCCACAAATGTATGAGGTCATCACAAACAAGTACATTATTTATGGTGAATGGATGTTTGCCAAACATACCGTTTATTATACACATTTGGAGCATTATTTCTTAGAATTTGATATTTATGACAAAGAAAATGATGTGTTTTTAAGCACAGAAAAACGTAGAGAATTACTGTTTTTTATGCCATTTGTGAAGTCTGTCAAGGTGCTTTTTGAAGGAATATTACAGAAAAAAGAACAGTTGTATGCCTACATTACACAGTCTTTTTTTATCAATAATGAGCATCAAAAGTGCTTAGAAGAGGATTGTAATAAGCTAAAACTGAACTATGAAATTGTCAAAAAAGAAACCAACCCAAGCAATTTGATGGAAGGTTTGTATATCAAGCAAGAAAATACAGATATTGTGGAAGATAGGTTTAAGTTTGTGCGGGCTGATTTTTTGAATAGTATAATGGATTCAGAAACACATTGGCTAGACCGCCCAATAATTCCTAACAGACTTGCAGAAGGTGTGAATTTGTTTCATTCCTAAATCACATAGGGTATAAATCCCAGTAATGTTAATTTCTAAAAAAGTGCTATACTTTGTGTTGTCGGGTGTTTCCACCCGACAACACAAATATAACTTTTAAATACCAATTTTTGGAAAAAATAAAACGTAAAAATCATTATTTTCTCCAAAATGAAAAATCTAAAAGCGCATTTGTCGTCAGGTGGAAACACCTGACGACACAGGGAAAACTTTTAACCAATAAAAAATCTAAAAATATGGAAAAAACATATAAAAAACTAACTGATTTTGACATTGTCAAACAGTATAAAGAGCGTTTTGAGCGTATGGCGCAAACTATGCAGGATAGCGTGCATCATAAGGAGGGAGATGTTTACACACATACAGAAATGGTACTGAACGAACTGCAAAATTTGCCTGAATATTTGCTTTTGAGTGAGTATGAACAGAAAATATTAACTTATACGGCTATTTTCCACGACATTTGTAAGCCAGAAACAACAGAATATCTAGACGACACAAAACTACGTATCTCGCACCCACGCCACGCAAGGAAAGGCGCAAACCTTGTTCGTCAGATTTTGGATAAAGAAAATTATACCTTTGATTTCATTGAAAAAGTGCATTATATGGTGTTTTTTCACGGCTTTCCATTTCGTATTTTTGATAAGCAAAACCCACTCAAAGACGTAATAAAGATGAGTTTGCTTGCCAATAACAAATGGTTATATATTTTTGCAAAGGCTGATTTGTTGGGGCGTATCTGTGATGACCACGAGGAAATGCTTTATCAGCTAGAAATCTATAAAGAATTTTGTATAGAAAATAAGGTTTTTGGAGAAAAAAAGGCATTTGCATCTGATTATGATAGGTTTTATTATTTTAATCAAGATGATAGTTATCCTGATACCAATTTGTATGAAGATTATAACTTGGACATTTATATGTTGTGTGGCTTGCCTGCGTCTGGTAAAGATTCTTATCTGAAAACTGCTCCAAAACATCTTAAAGATTTGCCTAGCGTACATCTGGACGCTTTGAGAGAAGAATTTAAAATCTCTCCTACGGATAATCAAGGTAAAATAATTCAGATAAGTAGAGAAAGAAGTAAGGAGTTTTGTCGCAAAAAACAATCTTTTATTTGGAATGCTACCAGCCTTACGGTACAAATTAGAGCTACTTTGGTGGGAATTTGGCTGCCGTACAAACCTAAAATTCATATTATTTATTTGCACAAAAGCATCAATAAAACTCTTGCTGACAACTACCAACGTCAAGGAATGGCGCAAGTGCCTACTAATAAAATGATGAATATGTTTGAGCGTTTGGAATTTCCAAACCTCACAGAAGCACACGAAATCAGCATAATACAATAATTTTTCTACCACATAGGCACATAGAAAACATAGAAATACAAAAAGCTACGCAAATTATTTGCGTAGCTTTTTGTATTTTTATTATATTTGTATTTATTTCACACCTCACACTTCACACCTCAAAAAGATGTCTTTTAACAAACTTGCCCTTATTCGTTATAAAACTATTGATGAATGTCTGCAAAATAGACAAAAAAAGTGGACTTTGGATAGTTTAATAGAAAAAGTAAATGCTGCTGTTTATGAATTTGAGGGAATAGAAAACGTCAGTAAACGCACTATACAAGCAGATTTACAACTAATGCGTAGTGATAAACTAGGCTATAATGCACCTATTATCGTAACAGGGCGTAAGTATTATACCTATGAAGATGCCAAATTTAGCATCAATAATGCGCCCATCAACCCAAATGATGTGGAAAAACTGAAAGAAGCAGTAAGTATTTTAAAGCAATTTGGTAGTTTTAGTTATTTTGAAGAGATGAATGAAGTCGTGGTAAAATTGGAAAATAGCATTAAAAAATCTTCAAAACAAAGCAAAAATTACATTCAGTTTGAAGGAAACAAACAATTACGAGGAATTGAAATGATAAATCCTTTGTATCAGGCTATTTTGCATCAAAAACCACTACTTATTGAATATCAGTCTTTTACAGCAAAAGAAGCACAAACTAATATTTATTTTCCTTATCTCCTCAAAGAATACCGCAACCGTTGGTTTATTATTGTCAAACGCAAAGGACAAAAAAGTATTTTGACGTTTGCGCTAGACCGTATTTTAAGGTTTGAAGAGGCTGAAAATGAGTTATTTGAAACACACCCAAGTATCAATTTTGACACCTATTATGATGACACAATAGGCGTAAGTAAGACAGAAAACGAAAAACCACATACTGTTATCCTGCAAATTAACAACGAAACAGCACCTTATGTATTTACAAAGCCTTTCCACCACTCACAAGAGATTTTAAAAAAGGGTGAAAAACATACAATTATTAGTATAAAAGTAATTCTAAATTTTGAGTTAGAAAGAGAAATACTTGGTTTTGGTGAAGTAATGAAGGTTTTAGCACCAAGACTTTTAGTAAAAAAAATCCAAAGAAGAATAGCTTTGATGTATGAAATGTGAGGTGTGATGTGAAAAATGATGTTTACCTCGTATTTCGTACTTCAAACCTCGTACCTAATAAGTTGGCGCACATTCCCACAATACTTTACCAGTTTGTATGTCAATTTGACAAGAAACTGGGTAAAAACGCCATCCTTTTTCTTTTCCTTCAATTTTACAAGTTTGGGTACTAATATTGAGCAAATTATTGTAACGAGTACACAACAATGAGCTAATGTAGGTTTTATCTAAGTATGCCAACAAGGCGGACTGTTTTGGGTCAATATTCTGTATTTCCCACAAAATTTTCTTTTCTTTTACGCCAATACAACTAAAAATAGGCTTTGCATTGTCGCCTATTTCTGTTTGATGCCTTATGACACAATACAAAGAATCTCCATAAATGATTTCTGCACCTAAAAATGTCTTTTCTGGGCTAAAAATGAGCTTTTCATCATCATACATTTTTTCATTATTTTTAAGTTTTTCCCAATTTGATTGGTTTATTGTATGTGTATAATTGTGTTTATATTCATTTTCTCTATAAAAACTAGCTTTTTTTGAAGTCAGCATCAAAGATTTTAAAGCTGTGCTATTTTCACTAATTCCCCAGCTAAATTTATTAAATGCTTGTTTGTCATAATTTTCTATAAGATTTTTCTTTTCTGTTTCATTACATAACTTGTTGGTTTTGAGATAATAATAAAATAATTCTCCTTGTTTTGTAACAATATCTAGCCAACCAGCATTATACTTTGTAGTACCAATACCATTTTTGAGTTGTGGAAATTGTTTTGCTAGTAATTCATCATTCAAAATAATCTCTCCTGTATGGCTATTTCGTGCTTCAAAACGACTTTTATCATCAAAAAGATAGATTTTATTATCAATTACTTCTGTTTTTGGTCTGCTAATGGTGCTTTCAATTTTTTTGAGAAGTTTTTTATTTTTTCCATCAACAAGGTTAATAACAGTATTATCCTTATAATCAGCATAGATAAGCCACATATTAGAGCCTTGCGCAGTTGTGAAAGCATCATAAAAAACAACACTATTTCTTTTTGGAATGCTTACTATTGCGCTAAAATACCAAATACAAGCAAAAATAATCCCTATAAGTGCGCCAAATCCTACAAAAATCTTGGTAGTAATGGAGGTAGCACTATTCAGAGCTATTTTTTGAGGTTTTTGTTTTTTCTGTAAAAAATCACTTTTATATTCATTTGTAGTTTCTTTTGTATCTGTTTTTATGCGTAATTGTTCTTCAATTTCTTTTAAAATACTTTCTTTTCCTGTTTCTTTGGCTACTTTTCTTAGATTTTCTTCATTGATGGTATAGCCTTTTGACTGTGTTGCTAATATGATTTCTGCGTATTTTTGTAATAATTCTGGGGATAAGTTTTTCATAACAATAAGGTTTTAGGTAATTGTGAATTTTAAATTGTGAATTGTGAATGAATACAAAATACTTATAATCAGTTAATTAGGTGTCATTTTGACATTAGCATAACATAAACTAATTAGGCTAACTTACTTAGGTTAGACAAATAACAACGAAAGATAGGATTTTTTATTTTAGATTAAAATAAAAAAACATTTAAAATTCGTAATTCTGAATTGTACTTATTGAGCGAGTTTTTGACTTCATTCACCTAAAAAACTCTCATAATCTTGTATGCTTTTGGTTTATTTCAAATAAAATAAGTAAGTTTGCATCACTACAATTTATTATGAAATTATTATTTTTGTTATTATTTTTTATTAACTCTTTTGTACTTTTTGGACAACAAAAAGAACGGGATAGTCTGTTTGCTGTACTTAGAGATAAAGATGTTTCTGAAAGCCAGAAAGCGGATATTTATGCCCAAATGAGCTTTGAATTTAGGGATACAGAGCCTATAAAAGGAATTGAATATGGTGAGAGAGCCATAGAAATTGGTCAGAAAGTAAACAACGAATATGCTGTAAACAAGGGACTTAGTCATACGGGCATTAATTACAAGAATATTGGAAATTATCCAAAAGCAATGCAGTATTTTTTGCAGTCTGCTGATATGGCAAGACGTAGAAGAGATGCAGAAACAGAAGCCTACGCCCACATTGATATGGGAAGAATTTATCAGGCACAAAAAAATTATATCAAAACTGAACAAAATTTTAAGGAAGCAAAAATAATAGCAGAAAACAAAAAAGATAAGAAGATATTAGCTTACGTTTTTATCAATTTAGCGAGATTTTATAAAGAAACCAACAGATATGATTTAGCCTTGCAAGAATGTTATAAAAGCCTCAAATTAAGGCAAATACTCAAAGATAACAGAGGTATTGCTACTTCATATCAAGTAATTGCAAATATTTATAGTTTACAAGAAAATTACTCAAAAGCATTAGAAAACTACGAACAAAGTGATAAATTTTTGAATGTAGCTAAGTCAAAACGTGGCTTAATTGGCAATATTATTGGTAAAGCACAGGTGCTTAAAAAACAAAATAATAACAAATTTGCATTAGAAAAGGCAAATGAAGGGCTTTTGATGGCGCAAGGACTTGGCGACCTTATCTATGTACGTGATGCGTGCGAGATACTTACACAAATTTATGTGCAAGAAAAAGATTACAAAAACGCCTATAAATACCAGTCTATTTTTATTGCTGCCAAAGATTCTTTAATGAATGAAGATGACACTCGTAAGGTGAGCAATTTAGAGAATATGCGAGAGAAAGAGTTGGAAAGAATAGCACAAAAAGCTAGGCAAGAAAATGAGGATTTTGTGAGAGTTGTAGTAGGGCTGATTGTAATTATTGTATTGATAAGTGCAGGCACAATAACTTCTATTTCATATAAAAATAACAAAAAAACACAAGCAAGCAACAAACAACTCCAAAATCAAAAAGAAGAAATTGAAACAATCAATAATGAATTAGGTTACAAAAACATTGAAATAGAACGAAAAAACAGAGAAAATTTGGATAGTCTTACATATGCCCAACGCATACAAAGCTCTATTTTACCTACCAATACTGATTTTTTGGGGAGATTTCCTAATAGTTTTGTGTTTTATCAACCAAGAGAACTCGTAGGTGGGGATTTCTATTGGAAACATCATAATCAAAATGATAATATTACTTACTTTGCCGTTGCTGATTGTACTGGACACGGTGCGCCTGGTGCGCTTCTTACAATGGTTTGTAAGGCTGCACTTAGCAAAATAGTGGTAGAAAATGGCATCAAAGAAGTAAACGAAATTCTTTCTCATACACATAAAGAAATTGTGCAGGCACTTAGTCAAGCAACAAATCACAACGGAGACGGAATGGACATTGTACTTTGCAAAATTGATAATAACAAAAAAACAGTAGATTTTGCTAGTGCAAGAACCGCATTTTATGTGATTCAAAACAATATTTTACATACTTTTGGTGGAGATTTGTATCCTGTGGGTGGAGTGGCTACGGTTTTCCCAGATGAAAGAGAATACAAAATACAAACTATCAATATAACTGTACCAACAGTAATTTATCTTGCTTCAGATGGCTATCAAGACCAATTTGGAGGAGTAAAGAATAAAAAATTTATGAAAAAGCAATTTCAAGATTTGCTTATTTCATTACAAGAAACTCCCGTTATAAAACAAGATAAAATTATCAAGCAAACTATGGATAATTGGATGAAACAAATAGACCAACCCACACTAGAACAAACTGATGATATGGTTGTCATTGGTATACAATTAGCGTGATGAAGTGTGAGCTGTTTTTTGTCGTAAACAATCAATTATTCCTTTTGCCGTAGATGTTTCCACAATAGCCGTCAAATGCACTTTTCAGTTTTAATTTTGGAAAAGTTTTTTCACTACATTAAAAATAAATCCAATGCCAACTCAAATTTCCTTTTGAAGTGTATTCTAATGCTGGAGAAGGCAAATGTATGCTTTCTAAGATGTATAAAGCTATTTTAGCCCAGCGTTTTTTAGGTTTGAGGAAAGATAAATCAATATCAGGTGCAAGAAAAAACTGTCTATAATTTTGAAAACCAGCCACTAAATTTTCTTGATTTTGACCAAAAACCATATTTTCTGCGCCATAACCCACAGAAATATTAAGCCATTTAGGAAATTTTTTGTGAGGTAAAAACTTATCCATATCCACAGAAAGCCAATAAGTTTGACCGTTATAGTCTTTGAGAAGTTGCTCTGTAAAGTTTTTGCCAAGTGTATTTGGTCGTAAGGCTGCAAAATCTGTGGTATGAAAGGAAAATTTTGGTTTGATACGTAGTTCATTCCAAAGTAAATACTGCCCCAAAACCATTGCTGAACCACTCAAATTAGCTATTTCATCTCCCCAAGAGGCACCATAACCAGCAGAAAAGCCATCAAAAATCTCAATAGGTGTGAGTAAAAATGCTCCTACCAAACTTCCGTAAAAAAGGGCTTTTTTTTCAGATAAAGGG
>JANYGM010000094.1 GCA_025362415.1 bacterium | reverse complement strand
TTTATTGCCTTGCAAAGTGAAGAACTTTACGCAGGGAAATCTATCTTTGTTTATGCTCCAGACCTTGTTTTTGGTAATCAAAGCAACCAAATTGAAAGCATTAGCATCAATTTTGGAGAAAATAACCAAACTGTTACTTTTTCTCCACAAACAGCTCAAAATAAAGAATTTAGTGTTAATTATACTGGTGGAAACAAAACACTGACTTATACATTAAGCTTGAAAAATGGTAAAAAGCAAACTTATACTTCTACTTTGAATATTAACGCAAGAGTAGGACGAAATGATGGCGTTTGCTATGTTCCGCCAATGTCATTTCCTAGTTTGGGTTTTTATAATATTCAAGCTAATATTCCATTTTACAACTACCCAAATGATACAGAACACCCATTGGACACACCTTATGGTGAAGGTGAAGTAGGTTATTATTACGCAGACGGCAAATCCTGTAATAATGGCTCACAGCCAATCACAAAACCTATTATTATCCTTGATGGTTTTGACCCTCTTGATACAAGGACAATTTCAGCAATAAATGAGGAAAATCTAATATATAAGGATGCTACTGGAACTACTAAAAATTTAGTTGCTGATTTACAAGCCAAAGGTTATGATGTAATCATTTTGAATTTTCCTAAAAGCATAAGAAAGTCAGTTACTAGTCCTACACCATTTCCACCCTATACCATTACTGAAAATACATATCAAGATTATGGAGCAGGTTATGTAGAGCGCAACGCTATGACACTTATCAAACTTATCCAGCAGACGAATGACAGTTTGCAAAAATATAGTAGTACAGAAAAGCTTACCATTGTGGGTACATCTATGGGAGGTCTTATTTCTCGTTATGCGCTTGCGTATATGGAAAAATATGGTATGTCTCACAATACCAAACTTTGGGTAAGTTTTGATGCCCCACAAAATGGCGCAAATATTCCTATTGGAGCGCAAGAGTTCTTGCGTTATTGGGGCGGAGAAGGTTCTGAAGGCTCACAAAGAAATTACACTAATAAAATTAATAGTGTTGCAGCACGTCAGTTTCTTTTGCACCACAGAAATCAGCCAGTAGGTTTTCCTAGTACGCCACAAGTAAATTGGTACAGGAACACATTTGTAGCAAACTTACAGAATAATGGTTTAGTAATGAGTTGTAAATAAAATTCTAATTTTGTATTTCTTAGTGCCTACTTAGTGTGTATTTCTTAATGAACTTAGTGTTAAAAAGAAACGAACTAGGAAGTTATTTACAATTCATTACTTAGCTGGTAGCAATGGTTATCCTATGAATTTGCGTAAAGTAGCAGTTGCTAATGGTAGCCAAGCAGGCGCATTAACTGGTTTTTCTGGTCAAATGAATTTAGAAATGAATTTACATATACAGATGTTTAATGGTAATTTTATGAGAGTAGGCGGTTCTCAAACGAGTAGTACAAGAAGTTATGGTGGTTCTGGTGTGGTATCTTATGCAGAAAAATCTCGTTTTAGCACTTGGAGTGGCATAACCAACCATTCAGAAACACAATATAGTAATGGTACACCCAATTCAGTAAGTTACGATATAGCACCTGGTGGAATGTTTGATGTTTATGATGTAATAAGAAAAGAAGGACTAGCAGCCAATCCAACTTTTATAGGTCCTTTTAATTCTGCTGCTATTATGGCATCTTTTAATATGCCTAATGCGCTTCATTGTTTTATTCCTACAAAATCAGCCTTAGGATTTACAGGTAGTAACCAAGATTTAGGAGAAGCATTAAATAACCGTAGTTTGGTATGTACGAGAGAAACACCGTTTGATGCATACTATGCACCTATTGGTGGTAATGAAGGACACGCATCACTCAATCAAAACAGCGTAGATTGGCTAAAAAGAGAGTTAGGTATCACGAGCGGAGGACCTAATACAAATCCACCACCAACACCACCAGCAAACTATGGTATTGTTATCAATTGGCTTATGTCTACTCCTAATTGTGTAGGTAAACAGCAAACCTATTCTTATACCATTCCTGCTGGTGTTTTACGTAGTGGCGATATTGTTACGAGTAAAAGATGGTCTGTAACAGGTGATTTGGAGATTGTTGGTCGTGATGACCTAGAAACGGTCATAGTTAAGCCAACTGCCAATACTGGTTATGTAGGTTATGTAAACATAGAAATTACCACTTCTAATTTTTGTATTGGAAAAGGTGTAGCAACATTCAATGTGTATTCAGCAATCTCAGATTACGAAATAGGAATTAAAAGGAATGGTGCTGCGTGCCTTCCTCCTGTCGTTGGTGGTATAGAAGACTTAGAAGACAATTCAGTAAGAACTTATTCTCTTGACCTAAACCCTGCTTATTTAGCTTCTATTGGTACTATTTTGACTTATAGTTGGTCTACAACGGGTGGTTTAAATATTACAAGTCCATCAAATATACCTACTGTAACTGTTTCTCACACCTCTAATGGCACAATTAGCTTAGAAATTACTTCTACTGGCTTGTGCGTAGGAAAAGGCAGAAAAACTTTAGCGGTAAAGATAGGTGTACCAATAATGATTTCTAGTGCAATACTTGAACTAGGTGCTTGTGGTGGTGGTGTGGAGGCAGTATTTGCGGAAGACGTTACAAGTATCACTCTTCTTAACTTTAAACCAACTTCTACACTTCCAGGTGTTATTTATCCTACAACCACAGGGAGGCTTTTATTTACAAGTCCTGATAGGTATAGGATTTTTGCTACTAATGCTTGTGGGAATAGTATCATCTATAATTTAACCATTATATCAACTCCTGATATTTGCAAAACCGTTGGAGAAACACCAAAAAAGTCAGAAAACTTGCCAAGTGTTTTACCAGAAATAGTAGTTTCTCCCAATCCTGCAAATACATACATAGATGTTGCTAACATTTTAGCAGGTTCAGAGGTGAAAATATATACCAAAATGGGCGTTTTGGTGCATTCTGAAAAGTCAGAAAATGACAAAATACGCTTAGATATCAGCAAATTAGCTACTGATTTGTATATTTTGGAAGCAGTTTTGCCAAATAATGTAAAAGTTAGAAAGCAGATTGTGAAAGAATAGCCCCTAGCCAAAGGGAACAAATACAATAAAAAAGCCTTTCCAAAATTTGGAAAGGCTTTTTTGGTAAAATATTCAACTATAAATTTAGAAA
>JANYGM010000070.1 GCA_025362415.1 bacterium | reverse complement strand
ATCACCACGTCTGCGGTTTCAATGGTGGCATCACTTCCCAAACCACCCATTGCAAAACCAACATCACTCAACGCCACTACTGGCGCATCATTTACGCCATCTCCAACAAAAGCTACGGTTTCGTTTTTAGCTTTGAGTTCTTTTACTTTATTTACTTTGTCTTCTGGCAATAAATCCCCGTAATAATTAGTTATGCCTAATTTATTGGCTACAAACTGAACTACGTTGCTTTTATCACCACTTAACATAGTGGTTTTTACATTCATTGCTTTTAGTTTGTCAATGGTAAGTTGTGCATCTTCTTTAATGCTGTCCGCAATGGTGAGATAGCCCACAAATTTTTTGTCAAGCGCAACTGCAATCAGGGTATAAACAATGCTATTGGGGTCTATGTCATAAGTTATTAAAAATTTATTCATCAATTTGAAATTACCCACTAAAAGTTCTTTTCCATTTATATTGGCTTTTAGTCCGTGTCCTGATATTTCTTCTACACTTTCTAATTTGATATTGCTATCAATTTCCCCCACATAATTGTGGATAGCCGTAGCAACTGGGTGCGTGCTTTGGCTTTCCAATGCATTAACCATTTGCAAGATTTCGTTTTTATTAAAATCAACTTCAAAAACTACTTCTTGTACCTTAAAAACGCCTTCTGTCATTGTACCTGTTTTGTCCATTACTACATTTTGGATATTGGCAATAATATCTAAAAAGTTACTCCCTTTAAATAAAATACCATTTTTAGATGCTGCACCAATACCCCCAAAATAACCCAATGGAATAGAAATCACCAGCGCACAAGGACACGAGATAACCAAGAAAACCAATGCTCTATACAACCATTGACTGAATACGTAATTATCAACAAAAAAATAAGGAAGTCCCGTAATAAGTACCGCCAAAAGCACCACAATAGGGGTGTAGATTTTTGCAAACTTGCGAATAAATAATTCTGTGGGTGCTTTTTGGGCGGTAGCATTTTGTACCATTTCCAAAATTTTGCTTAACTTGCTGTCTTTGTAGGCGGTAGTAACTTTTACTTGTGCTACGGTGTTTAGGTTTATCATTCCTGCTAGCACTGTTTCACCTTTTGCTTTGGTGTCAGGCTTACTTTCGCCTGTGAGTGCTGCAGTATTGAAAGAAGCAGTTTCAGAAATCAATTCTCCATCTAAACCTAATTTTTCACCTGATTTTAGTTGTATGATATTGCCAATACTTACACTTTCCGCTTTTACGGTTTTAGCTTGGTTATTCTCTAAAATTGTTACTTCGTCAGGTCTTTGGTCTAACAAGGATTTTATATTTGCTTTTGCTTTTTTTACGGCTAAAGTCTGAAATACTTCTCCAACGGCATAAAACAACATTACTGCTACTGCTTCAGGGTATTCTCCAATGGCAAATGCCCCAATAGTGGCAATACACATCAATAAAAATTCAGAAAAAATTTCACCTTTACCCATACTTTCAAATGCCTCTTTTATCACAGGAAAACCAACAGGAATGTAGGCAACCACATACCACGCAACACGCACCCAGCCCGCAAACCATTCAGGCTTTACAAAATTATCAAAGGTAATTGCAATAATTAACAAACAAAAGGAAATAATAGCAGGTAAAAACATCTTAAAAGGGCTATCACTTCCTTTGGAATGGTCGTGTCCGTCTTCCTCTGAATGCTCATCTGAGTGTTCGTTTGAATGTTCCTTGTGATTGTGTCCATCATTTTGGCTGTGCTTTTTGTGTAGCAATTCTTTCGCACCTGCTTGGACATAGATTTTCTCTTCTTGCGTGCAACAAAGTTGCTTACCTTGTGCGTCATAGGTATGTTTGTGTTCCATATTTATTTTGATTTGATAAATGGCGTAACTATTTTGAGTTACGCCAAATTCAGGATTATTTATTGATATTACTTAATGGTTTCTACTGTTTTACCACAATTCCATTGGGCTTTTTGCCTACATTGATTGTTTTAGTAACGGTATGACTAGCCACGTTTATCACAGAAACAGTATTTGCTGTTTGGTTGGTTACATAGGCAGTATTTCCATCAGGTGTGAACGTAATAGCGTGTGCGCCTGCGCCCGTAGCAAATGCTGCACCGTGCATCCACATATTCATACCTGTGTCCCACATCCAATAGTGGATTTTCCCTGCCATAGGGTCAGAGACCCACAACTCACTTTTAGTGCCGTTGTGGGCAGCAACTCCTGGCATAAATCCTAGTGCAATAGTCTGGTCTATGACATTTGTAGGTACATCTATTACTGAAATTGACTTGCCATCTTCATTATCCACAAACATTTTGCCATTGCTACCAGTCCAAGCACCAACAGGATTTAGCCCAACTGCCACTGTTGCAATAACGGCTTTTGTAGTAGTATTGATGATAGAAACGCTATTGTCTTCGCCGTTAGCTACATACGCTTTTGAACCATCAGAAGAGAAAGTAACCTCTGCGGGCTTTTTTCCAACATTGATGGTATTTTTCAGCGCATAAGTGCTAGCATCATAAACCAATACTTTGCCTGCATCTTCCATTTGAGATGTCCAGATTTCAGAGCCATTTGCTGTATAAATAGCGTTGTGGTTCATTACGGGCAATTCCAAGCTTTTCATATTCATACCTGTTACGGCATCAATAACAAGCAGTTTACCTTTCATACCAGCCATACCGCCAGCGTGTCCTGCGCTCAAATCCATACCAGGAACGCCTATTGCGAGGTGGCTACCGTGTGAGGAGATATGATGTGGCCACATTACCATATCAGCACCTACTCCCATTAGTGAAACGGTTGCACTAACTTCATTTGTTTCTAGTTTGATAACAGAAAGGCTAGCATCTTCTCCGTTTACGACATAAGCCGCAGGATAATTGATGTTTTGCATTTGCATTCCCATATCCATTTTCTTCATACAAGAAGAAAAGAAAGCAACTACGACTGCTACAGTCGCAATGACATGTTTCAAATTTATTTTTGACATTTTTTTGGAGGTTTAAAGGTTTATTTTTACTTAATGGTTTCTACTGTTTTACCACAATTCATCATTTGAGAGCCGTAGTAAGGGTTTTTTACGGCATTTTCTTTGCTCAACCAATTTGCACCTTTGCCATTATTTGCCATTGGGCAAAACTGATAATAAATAGGTGCATTTTGTTTTGACACTTTCATTAGTGCATAGATATTTTTTGAAAGTGAGCTAAAATGGTCTCTTTGGTGTCCTGTGTCTTTGGTGTCAGCTATATGTTCAGCGTGTTCAGCCAAATCTTTCATATTTGCCATAAAAGCAGTATGTTCTGTTGTTGTTAGTTTATCCATTTTAACGGCACTAATAGCTCCAGAAAGTGCTTTTGCAGCAGTAGAGGCAGTATTTCCATCAGTTTTTACAAGCGCATCTTTCAATGCAAAATAATTATCAAAAACTGCTTTCAGTCCATTATTTGACTGATTTCCTTCTTGCTTTACATCTGTTTTCGTTTCTGTTTTTACTTCTGTTTTTGCCTCGTGATTATGCCCAGAATGGTCTTCTTTTTTTTCTGTGTTGGGTGTTTCAGAAATTCCCCCTTTGGGGGTTAGGGGGCTTTTTCTATCATAATGGCAACAATCAGGAAGTTTTGCGTACACGTCATTTGGCGCAAGAAATTTGTCGCTATCATACCCTGCAAGTGCAATTTTTTTCAAAATTTCGTCTTGTGAAGTTTTGTTTGGATTGTAGGTAAGCGTAGCCATTTTGGTGTCTTTGTCCCAACTTACTTTGGAGATTTTTTTGCTGTTTCCTGCTGTTTCTATGGTTGTTTTGCACATTCCACAATTTCCGTAGATTTTTACGGTTTCTGTTTTGGCATCTTTGATTTGCGCATAACACGCTGACATTGAAAGTAATACAGTGATTACCATCAATAAATTTATTATTGATTTCATTATTAGAAATTTTAAGTTTTTTGAAAATGATTTTGAAAATAATTATCCCAAAATATTCAAAGTGTTAGCACTTCAAATATTTGATAATAAACGGTTTTTTGGCTATTGGGAATGTTTTAGTGTATATTTGGGGGAGTCCAGATAGAGATAAATCCTGTGGAAAGATAGGATTTAGTTTCAAAATAATTGCTAGGAATGATAAAAAAAGATAGCTTTTCAGTTTCTGTAGCAAACGGAAGCATCAAAGCAGCATTTGAGCAAGTATTATCACAACAGCAATCATTGCATTCTCCTTTGCAAGCACTTTTTTTAATACTTTTGAGTGTCTTCTCACAACAAGTTTTTTTTTCTGTTGTGTTATTTTCTGGGCTTTCTTTTGACTTTTCTTTTAAAGTTTTTTTACAACAAGATTTTTCAACTTCTATAGTTTCAGTTTTTTTCTTACACGCAAACGCCTGCTTAGGTAGCAAAAAGCCCCCAAACACTACAATTAGCAATAATATAAGAAATTTCTTTGTCATACAAAATACCAAACGCACACAACTTAAAAAAAGTTTGCAAAAACTGTTTTTTCTTCATTTTCTCTCAAAAAAAGTTAGTTTTACCCATAAAAAATAACTATATTGCATCATTTGATTGAATATCTATGTTAAAATTCCTCCAACACGAAATCAATATTTTTTTTGTTGCTTTGATGTTTTACTCACGTTTGCCTTGTCCTAAGTCGCTCATACACAAGCCAGAATATCTCAACGAGGCTACTCGTTATTTTCCTGTAGTAGGCTGGATTGTGGGAGGACTTTCGTCTGCGGTTTTAATTGCTTTAATGCTGATTTTGCCTGTTTCTGTGGCTCTTTTGGGTTATATGCTAACGAATATTTTGCTGACTGGTGCATTCCACGAAGACGGTTTTGCAGATGTTTGTGATGGTTTTGGAGGTGGCTGGACTGCGCCCAAAATCTTAGAAATAATGAAAGATTCACGTTTAGGGACTTACGGAACGGTGGGGAGTTTGTTTATGCTTGCTTTCAAATTTGAGCTTTTGCGCAATTTGCTAAATTTTTCCAATGCAAATTTGTGGATATTAGAAATAGTGCCTTTAATGATTGCTGGGCATTCTATAAGTCGTATGTTGGCGGCTACTACGCTTTATACGCATTCGTATGTGCGTGAAAATGAAGATGCTAAGGCAAAACCTCTCGCAAAAAAAATCTCTCTTCCAAACCTTCTAATTACTCTTTTTTTAGGGATTTTACCTATTTTTTTTCTGATGATAATTGATTTAAAATCCTTTTTAATGTTATTTTTTGGAGTTGTTCCTTTGCTTTATTTGATAAAAATTTTGATGTCTGCATATTTCAAAAAGTGGATAGGAGGCTACACAGGCGACTGTCTGGGCGCAATACAACAAGTGACAGAAGTAGGTTTTTACTTGGGGGCATTGATTTTGATACGGAATTTTTAGCTGATAATTTTTGTGGAAATGTAGCCATTTTATTCATCAAGTAGCGTTTTGATAAATCAAATGCCTACCTAAAAATTCACAAATTATCAATGTCGTTATCTAACTGATTATCAATATTTTGTATTTCACTCACAACTTACAACTCACAACTTACAATTCACAACTCATTAAGTTCTTTTTTGTAAGTTTTCCAGTTGGGCATAAATTTATTCATAAAACCTACAAAACGGGCATTGTGCAACCTTTCCAAAAGATGCACCAACTCGTGAACAATGATATATTCTAAACAATTAAGGGATTTTTTGGCGAGTTCAAGGCTCAACCAAATGCGTTTAGCTTGTATGTTGCATGTTCCCCAACGAGTTTTCATTTGTTTTATTCTAAATTCGTTAGATTTTACGCCAATTATTGCTTCCCATTTCTCTATAAGTGGTTTTATTATTTTTTCTAACTGGATTCTGTACCATTTATTAATGATAAGTTGGCATATTTCTGCACTTGTATTGGGTTTTACATACAAATTAAGGTATTTTTTTGTATCAATTTGTATATTTTCTGTGCTTTCTGTCTTGATATTGATGTTTTCTGTTGTAAGTATTATTTTGGGTACTTTATTATGTTCTATTATCCTCAAAATATAGCTAACTCCTTGAAAATAATGGATTTCATCATTTGAAAATACTTGTTTTGGTTGTATTATTTTCTCTGAAAAACGCTGTTGATGTTTTTTTATCCAGTCAATTTTTGAAGTTATAAAAATTCTTATATGTTCCTGACTTGTGGCAATAGGCGCAGATATACGTACTCTAAAGGGTGTGTTTGCAGTCGCAGGATAAACCACTAAACGCATATTTTTAACTTTTTTCTTTTCTACATCAATAGTAATACCATCAATTTCTAGCTGCTTTTTTGTCATTTTCTTGTTTTTAATGAACAAAGATTTGCTACCGTACACTGTTTTAAAAAGAGATTATGGTCTGTACCGTAATGCAATGAAGGTCAGACCATAATCTCTTTTTAAAACGAGCTTACTCTTTGT
>JANYGM010000445.1 GCA_025362415.1 bacterium | reverse complement strand
TTGGTCGTACAACTTTAGGCTTGGGAGCTATCAATAATACTGTTAAAAACTGTATGATAAGAGGCTCTTCACAAGGAGCAAGTGGTTTGCCACTTGCAGGTGTTTCTAATAGTGCTTTTGGGATTTATGCAGGTGATAATAGTGCCATTCCTACATTTCTAGACGGTACGGGTATTGGCTACAATAATTTTGTTATCCAAAATAATACTATTGTTACGGCTCGCATAGGTATTTATATAGCTGGATTAAATACTAATCTATCCAGAGATATCGTAATTAGAGGAAATACAATAGGTTCTATCACGAATATTGACGCTGATAGAATATCTGATAAAGGTATATTGTTAAGTGGAGTTACTAGCACGTTGGTTGAGTTGAACGAAATAGCTAACATCAAATCTGGTGGAACTTCCACTAATAATGTGACTGGGATTAGTATGTCTAGTTTAGGCACCATCAATTTCTCCAGAGCAGTTACCATTAGCAGAAATAAAATTTATGGTGTTTGGCAAAGCTCTACTGCAATAGCTGGTGCTTGTGGCATTGGTATGGATGATACACAGATGTGTATTGTAATAAATAACCTCATCTATGATATACAAACCATCAATAACAACAATGGCGGCGTAACACAACAAGCATCTGGTATAAAAATGAATAGGACTTCTGGTGATAAAATCTATTATAATTCTGTACATTTATACGGAAATTATGGTGTAATAGGCGGTATAAGTGGCTGTTCTAGTGCTGCCCTTGCAATAGATGCTTATACTTCTTTTATTGATATACGTAATAATATTTTTGCTAACAAAATCACTACTAGTGCCACTTCTAACGTGGAAATTGTGGCTATAAGATTTCCCCCTTCTTATTCATTTGCAAATAATATTATCAATAATAATGCTTACTTTGTTCCTCCAACAGCAGGCTATTTTATGGGGAAAATAGGTAATACCGTTGGAACAGGAAATATTCTCAATCTAGCTGCACTACAAGATATTACAGGGTTAGACACATCCTCTCTGCCAGCCACCAACCAAAATGCACCTTTCACAAGTGATGCTGTTTTGACTATCCCTACAAATACAATTACAGGTATGGAAAGTGGTGGTGTTCTTATATCAAGTCTTGGCATTAACAATGATTACACAAATGCCGTTCGTCCTCTAACACCAGGCACATTGCCAGATATAGGAGCTTACGAGTTTAACGGTATTTATGCAGATTTATTGCCTCCAGTTATTACTTATACCCCTCTTATAGGACTTTGTACGGCTGGCGCACGTACGCTAACAGCTACTATAACCGACATTAGTGGTGTGCCTACAACTGGTGCAGGACTTCCTGTACTCTATTGGAAATCAAACGCAGGTCCTTATACAGCCGCTGTAGGTACTTTTGGAGTTGGTGGTTATTCTTTCACATTTGGAGCTGGTACTGTGGCTGGTGATGTGCTTTCTTACTATATTGTAGCAAGAGATAATGCCCCTTCTAATAATATAGGTACTTTTCCTAAAACTGGTGCAGGTGGTTTTACAGTAAGTCCTCTTGCAGCAAGTACTCCACCTACAAAGCCAAGTAGCTATATGAATTTTGTTCCATTAGGTGGTATTTACACCGTGGGAGCAATGGGCGCATATCCTACCATTACGGCTGCCGTCAATGCCTATAATAATTCTTGTATGACAGGTGCAGTGATATTTTCTTTGATAGATGCTACTTACCCAACAGAAACATTTCCTATCACTATTATTGCCAATGCAACCTCAAATGCTACAAACACACTCACTATTAAGCCTGCAGCAGGTGTTAGCCCAGTTATTACAGTAACCACAGAGGTGGTCGGTTTTAGATTAAGTGGGGCTGATTTCGTGACAATAGATGGCTCCAATGGGGCTGGTAATACACGTAATTTGACTATCACAACAAATGCAATAGCAACAGTAGGTTCAATATCCGCCAATGTTGTGGTAGCTTCCACTCCTACTGATGGTGCTACAAATAATACTATCAAAAACTGCATTATTGCAGGAGGTAACTCTTCTGCCTTGGTAGGTAATATAATAGCAGGTGGGTCTATGATATTGGGAAATCCTGCTGAAGTAGCTAATACAAACCTAACTATCTCTAATAATGTATTATCAAGGGCTAGAACAGGTATTTTTGTTACTGGTAGCCTTACATATGATAGTGGTTGGGTGATTACTGACAACATCATAAGTAATGTGGTTGACGGAATAAATGTTAGGGTTGCTAAAAATTTTATTGTAGCAAATAATACCATTACAGATATTAATATTAATACCAATGATAGCAATTTTGGTATTTGTGTAATAAGTTCTATGTCAAATTCTGTTTGTAACATTAGTGGTAATATTATTAGGAATGTAAAAAATGGACGTACCACAGATGGTGGTGCATCAGGTATATTCTTGAGTACAGGGGCTAGCTTAACTAATACTGTTAATATCTTCAATAATGTTATATCTGACATAGCTAGTAGTGGTAGTATAGGTGGTAGCTATGCAGATAACGGTTATGGTATTATGATTAATACTGGAAGTGGGATAAATATCTATCACAACACTATCAATATGAATACAAACCAAATTAATGCAGTTGGTAATCCAGCGGCTATTAATATTGCTGCTGGTGTAACAAATTTGAATATTCGTAATAATATATTTGCTAATCCGCAAACTATTGGTAATCCGTATGCTATTTATTCTAGTGCGCCTAGCAGCGCATTTACAAGCATCAATAATAATAACTATTATTCAGCAGGTGCGAATATTGGCTTTTTAGGCACAGCACGCACAAACCTTGCTGCTTGGCAAACGGCAACAGGACAAGACGCTGCTTCTGTTGCTATAAATCCTGCCTTTATTTCTGCGACTAATCTAACGCCTTCCACTCTAGCACTAGATAATAAAGGGCTGCCTATTACAAGTGTTCCACTTGATATTACAGGTGCTACTCGCAATACTACCACACCTGATGTAGGTGCTTTTGAATTTGTCGGGCTCACTTGTGTAACACTTGCAAATGGTACAAATACTGTTCCTGTGGGAGTTGTGGGTGTACCTTATACATTCAGCGTTGCTGTAACCCCTATTACTGCTGTTGTTGCCTACACATTAGCGGTTGCCTCTCCTGCCTTGCCGTTGGGGCTTAGTCTTGATTTAACAACTGGATTGATAAGCGGAACACCAACTACAATTACTCCAACTACTGGTATTTCTTGTATAATCAATGCAGTGCAAAGTGCGCCAATAGGTTGTGTTGCTATCACCAGAACAGTTACCATTATTGTTAATGCACCACCTTGTCCAATTTTTACGGTAAGCACAGCAATACCTAATATTGCGACTGTAGGCGTTGTGTATAGCCTAAATGCAGCTGCTACAGCTACTTTTGGAACACTTTCTTACACAGTTTCTCCTTTTTTACCTGCTGGTCTTGGACTTGATGCAACAACTGGTTTAATAAGCGGTGTACCAACTTTCGCCACTGCTTCGGCAATTTATGTAGTAAGATCTCGTACTTCTACTGCTTGCTTTGCTGATAAAAGCTTTACGATAGTTGTCAATGCAGTTGCACCTATTTGTCCAATTTTTACGGTAAGTACGGCAGTACCAACAATAGCTACAGTGGGAAGCAATTATAATTTAAATGCTGGTGCTACGGCTACTTTTGGAACACTTCTCTATTCTGTCTCTCCTACCTTGCCTGCGGGGCTTGCTCTTAATGCAATAACTGGTTTGATTTCTGGGGTACCAACGGCAATAACGGCATCAACTAATTATGTGGTTACTGCTAGAACTTCTACTGTTTGTTCTGTTGATAAAACTTTCACTTTTGCTGTTGTTGCTGCCCCTCAAGACCCTGCAACAGCAATTGACAATTCACTTTCTAATTTAGTTAAAATTTCTCCAAACCCTTCAACTAAAGATTTTAATGTTGATTTTGGTGGAATAAATATGACTAAATCTGTTGTGCGTGTGTATGATACACAAGGAACAATCTTATTTACTTCTTATAATAATAGTAATTTGAAGACTATTTCTTTGGATAAACTGCCTAGTGGCATCTATCTGATGGAAGTAGAAACTTTAAAAGGCAAAATCTTTAAAAGATTAGCTAAACAATAGGCAAAAACGCTAATAAAAACTGATTAGCTTTATTAGTGAAAGATTAAGATAGATAAAAGCCTCTCAAATATTAAATTTGAGAGGCTTTTTATTCTCTTACAACTCTTTTAGCTAAGTAGGTTTCTGCAATTAGTTTATGTTATTCAAAATTTTGATAAAAATGCTGAAAGTGCCGTTGCTTGTGTCTTCACAAGCAACAAAAATTGCGAGTTGCTAACGGTTGTTTATGAAAACACAAACAACGGCTACTCAGTAAAATCTGGTTTTTATTTACAAAATATCACTCAAAAGCAAAAAAGCACTACTTTTGGTAGTGCTTTTTTATTTATTCTACAAAATCTAAAATTACTCAGCTTTGTCTTCTGCTTTGTCTTCTTTTTTAGCTTTTTTAGGTTTCTCTTCTTTTACTTCTTCTGTTGCGCCTTTATCTTCTTTCATCAAGTTAGAAAGAGCTGCAATATCACCCAAAGTAGATTTTTCAGAATCTACGCTTACAAATCTCTTGTCCGCTCGTCATAATTTTACGTTTAATTATTGTTCTGGGTTGTTTTATGCTTTATTTCCTGTTATTTTTACTACAAATATAGTTATTTTTTTATTATTTGATAGTTTTTCAGTGAAATTTAGCAAATAGAAAGCCTTTCCATTGTTTGGAAAGGCTTTTTTGGTACTTTCCTAAAAGCAAGGTTTAAATTCGTACCTCGCACCTCTTGTACCTTTCCTTACTGTCCAATATGTACCACTTTTTTTGTTTCAAAAAATTCTTCATCAAAAAACTTACTCAATTCAAATGTTTTGAAAGGGCGTTTTAGTGCTGTTAATTCTTCTTTCAAATCTCCACCTTTGAGGTGTAAAATGCCATTTTTAAGTGAATTGTAGTTGTTTTTACTGATTTTGCCACGTACCCAACCCTGAAATTCTGCGCTATTCGTAACGGCACGACTTACCACAAAATCATAATAATCATTCGTGAGTGTTTCTGCTCGTGTGTGTGTAGTGCGTACATTTGTAAGCCCCAAACCCTCCACAACCGCATCTACTACTTTTAATTTTTTGCCAATGGAATCCACAGCGTGAAAATTGACTTTTGGAAACATAATAGCTAACGGCACAGTAGGAAAACCTCCTCCTGTGCCTATATCAAGCACTTCTGTCTGGTCTGAAAACTGTATAACTTTTGCAATTCCGAGCGAGTGCAAGACGTGCCGCTCATAAAGTGTGTCAATATCCTTGCGGGAAATAACATTTATTTGGGTATTCCAATGTTTGTAAAGCCCCTCTAGTTGCTCAAATTGAGTATTTTGCTCGTCTGAAAGGTCTGGAAAGTATTTTTTGATTATTTGCATAAGGGAGTTTTAAGGAAAATAAAAGCAATATAGTTATTTTTTCTTTAAGAAACTTTATTTCAAGGATTAAAAAAATGCTAATAATAGTATGTAGTTTCTTAGCTGATATTTTACCAAATTTGCGTTTAATTATTACAATCCAAAGATGGCATCTCAAATACTTATTCAATTTGGTGAAGCAGTTCGTGCTAGAAGAATAGCTGAAAAGCTCTCACAAGAAGATTTTGCAGAAATTGTTGGCGTGCATAGAACGTATGTAGGGATGATTGAAAGAGCAGAAAAAAATATTACTTTGTGTAATATTGAAAAAATAGCAAAAGCATTTAATATTTCTATTTCGGAGTTATTTAAAGACATTTAAAAGCAAAAAATGAAATCTCCTTATATCAATAAAACAGAAGATGAATGGCTTTCTGTCACAGAAAATCTGATTAAAACACACCTTCTTAAAGAAACAGAAATAGTAGAAGTTATCTTAGAAAGTTGGAAATGGATTTTTAAATCTAAGATTGGGGATTTCAATATTGGCAAGCAAATATTTCCTACACCTCAAATTATTAGCTTTTTCTTACACGAACTGATTGCACTTAATCTGGAAGGCAGACATCCACGTACTTGGCATAAGGGCGTGGCTAAGAACGAGAAAGATATTGTTCACTCAAAAAACAATGATTTTTCAATAGAAATAAAAGCATCATCAGATAAAAAGCAAGTTTTTGGAAATAGGAGCTATGCACAAGAAGCAAGTGATAAGGCTCAAAAAGTTAAATCTGGTTATTATTTGACTGTTAATTTTGAAAAGTTTACAGATAATCCAAAACCTGAAATAACAATTATTAGATTTGGTTATTTGGAGCATACTGATTGGGTTGGGCAAACCTCACAAACAGGACAACAAGCAAGACTAACACCAAAAGCATACAAACATAAATTAAAAATATTGTATGAAAATACCAAAGTAAACCTCAAAAAACTAAAATAAAGCTAATGTTTGACCTTCTAAGTTCTTTTCTATCTCTTGAATACGTCTTTTAGCTATTTCACAATAAGATGTATTGATTTCAAAACCAATGCAATGACGTTTGTACTTCATTGCAACAACTGCCGTAGTGGCACTTCCTAAAAATGGGTCTAGAATAAAATCATTTTCATTTGTAAAGCCTAAAACCATTCTTTCCACCAAATCCTCTGGAAATTGTGCTGGGTGGTTGGTTCTCTCTTGTGAAGAACGGTTTGCACCAGATGTAACTTTTGCCACTTGCCAAACATCAGAAGGGTTTTTCCCTAGTGTGTTGGTGCGTAATTTGCCATTTTTCTTTGAATTTGGATATTTCACATCAGGGTCACGAATAGCATCAAGATTAAAAGTATAATTTTCAATATCTTTTACATACCATAATATTTTTTCATTTCTTGGAGAAAGATAATGCTTACAAGCTACACCAGCACCATAATTCCAAACAATCTCTTGATTAAGAAAGAACTTGATTTTATCCCAAATTAAATAAGGAATAGGTAAAGCCCGTGCTTGGTTTTCAATTTTGAGATAGCCCAAATTTAGCAAATATGCCCCATTATTTTTGGTTACTTGATGCACCAAATCACTTATTTCTACCACCCAATCTACATATTCAGAAATAGAAAGAGCTTTTTCATACTCTTTTCCAATATTATAGGGTGGGCTTGTGATGGTTGTGTCTATCTTCAAATTATTTTCTACTATTTTTTGTAATCCAACCTTACAATCAAGGTTATAAATCATTACAAAATCATTAGAAAAATAAGGCTCACCTAATACTTGAATTATTTTGTCTTTATCTTGGCTCATTTGGTTATTTTTTTACAAAGATAATAAAGCTAATTTTAGTATGCAAATTTTTTATTCAATTGTAATAAAAAAACCTACAATTTCTTGTAGGTTTTTTCTTTACTAACTTTCCAAAAGTTTCTAACTTTTGGAAAGTTTAATAAATAATTCATACTAATTGTTCAAATTGCGTATTTTGCTCGTCTGAAAGGTCGGGGAAGTATTTTCTATGAATTTGCGTCTTCGTATATTTCAAATATTGCTTTTACTTTGTTTATGTTTTGCAAGGCTCTTACTTCATCAAATCTTTGTAAACCATCATAATCAGCAAAATTTCTTTCTTTTCTCAACGTATCTAAATCAAAGCCTATATCTCTAAGGTTGCCAGCAGAAATATTAAGTTTGTCCACAATATTGTCGTCAGCAATTTTGAGCGTGTTGATGAAATCTTGGTGAAATGAGCCATCAGATTTTCTGTAGCCAGCTTTAATTTTAAGAATATTGAAAATTGCGTAATATGCCCTGCTAACAGCCGTTCTATAATGTGCTTCTGTACTTTTTTCGCATAAATCTTCTGCCAAACGCAAATAATCTCTCCAGTTAAACGCCATATTTGCTTTGAAAATCAAGTGTTAAAAAATGGATTACAGCAGGCACTTTGATTATTTCTATGAGTGTGGGGTCGTGAAACATAAGTCTTTTTCGTTGAAACATAGTTGCGCTTTCTACTCCTGTGAAGATTTTTACCACAAGTGAGGTATGATATTCTTCTACGTCAGTATTGATAGATTGCTCAAAAACAGCATCTTCAAAATATTGCATAATGATTTCTTGGATTTTGGGCAATGCCGCCACCAAAAGTGGGTGTTTTTGTAGAAAATCTTCTACTTCATTTTCTACAATAGTCAAATTATCATCTATTTCTTTCATTATTTTTATGTTTTAATTTTTGATAAAACAAATTTTTTGCGCTAATCAGTTCCATTCTAGGGTATGGAAAGTATTTTTGCAATGCTTGTGTAAGGCAATTTAACTAAAAAGCACATTAGAATATTATCTAGTGTGCTTTGAAGTTTAAAACTAAAAAGCACATTAGAATATTATCT
>JANYGM010000404.1 GCA_025362415.1 bacterium | reverse complement strand
TTTCTATCTTGTTTTTATTTTGGTCAATTACAATGCTGGGTATCAAGTTGTTGCCTACTTTGCAATTTAATACCAATAATTATGGAGATTCTAACAAATTTGAGCCTAGCAAGTCGCAAACGCACCTACTTATGGGTGCAGGTGCAGTAGGCGCACTCGCTTATACTTTTTCTGATTCTTTTTGGTTTTCAGCCGTTGAAGCGGAGGTTTATGCTATGTCTTCATTTTTTACAGCTTTTGTATTTTGGGCAATGCTCAAATGGGACAGAATTGATATAGCAGACGAACAACGCTCAAACCGTTGGTTGATACTTATTGCGTATATGATTGGGCTTTCTATTGGTGTCCATTTGCTTAATTTGGTGGCTATTCCAGCACTCGGAATGATTTATTATTACAAAAAATACAAAACTACTACACTAAAAGGTACTATTACGGCACTTGCTTTGAGTGGTTTTATCATTTTATTTGTGATGTTGGGCGTTATTCCAGGTCTTCCAAGTATTGCAGGAAGTTTTGAAGTTTTCTTTGTCAATACTATGGGAATGCCCTTTGGGATTGGTTTAGCATTTTTTGTGATAATGTTACTTTCTGGTTTGGTTTATAGCATTTATTATTCTATCAAACACAAAAAAGTTCTCCTAAATACGGCTTTAATGAGTGTAGCCTTTATTTTGATTGGTTATGCCTCTTATGGTATGGTGCTTATTCGTTCACAATATAATCCTCCTATTGATGAAAATAACCCAGAAGACATTGTAAGTTTTGTTTCTTATCTAAAACGTGAACAATATGGCGACAGACCACTTTTTTATGGTCCAAAGTTTACTTCTAGTCCTATCAAATACGAAGATACAGACCCTATTTACAGAAAAGATGCCAAAAAAGGCAAGTACATTGTCATAGGCAAAAAAACTAAAACAACTTTTGATAAAAATGTGCTTTTTCCACGCCTACATAGCAGAGGAGAAGGACACGAAGATTTGTATGCTGGTATGCTTGGACTTACAAAAGATGAAGCAACAGGTGAATATGAAGAGCCAACTTTTAAGCATAATGTACAATTTTTGTTTACCTATCAACTAGGAACAATGTATTTGCGTTATTTTGGGTGGAATTTTGTGGGGCGTGAAAGTGATGCAGAAGGTGCAGGTTCTCTTTCTCCTTTTGCCTCTGATAAAGGTCTTCCTAAAAGTATCACAGAAAATAAAGCACGAAATAGATTTTATGCTTTACCACTTCTACTTGGTGTAATGGGCTTTTTCTTTACGTTTTTGAGAGATAAAAAAGTTTTTATTGTTACGACTTTGCTTTTCTTCTTGACAGGAATTGCACTTGTTTTGTACCTTAATTCTCCGCCAACAGAGCCACGAGAAAGAGATTATATTTATGTTGGGTCTTTTTATGCTTTTGCAATATGGATTGGTTTGGGTGTTATGGCACTTTCTGAATGGATTTCTACACTTATCAAAAATAAAAATAAGGCGGAAATACTTGCTCCAATGATTGCTACTGTGATAGGAAGTATCGTTCCTATTATTATGTTGCAACAAGGTTGGGACGACCACAACCGTTCTGGGCGTTATCATTCTGTTGATTCTGCCAAAAACTTACTTAATTCTTGTGCGCCAAATGCTATTTTGTTCACAGGTGGCGACAATGATACTTTCCCACTTTGGTACGTGCAGGAAGTAGAAGGCTACCGTACAGACGTGAGAGTATGTAATTTGAGCCTTTTGGGAACAGATTGGTATGCAGGACAAATGAAAACTGCTGCTTATGAGTCTGCGCCTTTGCCAATTTCTTTGGAAGAAAAAGATTTTAGACAAGGTACAAATGAAAGAATAGTTGTTTATCCAAGTCCTTATTTGTCAAAAGAAGAGGCGCAAAAAGTCTATAAAAATGGTGTTCCTTTGAAAGAATACCTTAAATTACTCAAAGAAGGCAGTAAATTTACGCAAGGTTTGATGGTACGTTTTGCAGAAGAAGCAAAAGATGGTAGTGGTGGCTACACAACACGTACCCAAATGTTCCGTTTAGATGACTATGCAAAAACACAAGGCATTGAAAACTTGATTAGTATTGATACTGTTACAACTATTCCATCTGCAAAACTTTTGGTAGAAACACCATTAGACCAAATAAAAGGACAAATTCCGCCTGATGCAGACTCACTTGTCAGCAATGCTATGGGTTGGAACTCTGATAGAAGCACTTTTTATAAAGATGATTTGCTTATTTTGGATATGATTGCCAATAACAACTGGAAACGTCCTATTTATTTTTCTACAACACTTGGGCAAAGCCAAAATTTAGGTTTGCAAGAGTATTTGCAATTAGAAGGTTTAGCTAAACGCCTCGTGCCTGCGCAAGTGGGTTATAAGGGTGAGCAAGGCGTAATGGAGTACGTAAACACAGATATTATGTACAAAAATATGGTGAAAGGAGAACAAATTATGCTTAATGGAAAATCTTTTGATAAGAAGTTTTATTACAGAGAATTAGATAATCCTAAGCGTTATTATGACGAAAATTACTACCGTTTTATTTATAATTTGAGAAGTAATTTTGAAACGCTTGCAAGACAACTTTTAATAGAAAACAAAAAAGAAAAAGCAAAAGAAACTATCCTTTTTGCATTGGCAAAAATGCCTCCTAGTGTGTTTAGACACGACCTTTACACAGCGCAAATGGTGGGCGCACTTTTGGAAGCAGGTGAAACAAAACAGGCTTTGCCTTATTGTGATGAGATTAGTAAGCAAGTGCAAGCACAGCTAGATTATATGTATGAAAAAGGCATCAATGACCGCAGGGAGCGTTATATGAGTTATGTTATGCTACAAAGTATTGAAAATTCTTTGAGAACATCTAAAAATATTGCAGAGGCGGACAAAATCAGAAATATGATGACCACCAAATACAAAGAACTGATGAAGGAATTTAATAGAAAAAGAGAACCAGCCCCAGAAATCCCTGTGGAAATGCCAAAGAAAGATTCTACCAAAAAATAAAGTTGAAAATTAACAAAAAAGCACCTAAATTTAGGTGCTTTTTTAGTTATAAGTTAAAAAATATTTTTAATTTGCCATTTTTTATGTATATTTGTATCTAAATATTACTTATAAGTTAAAAATTACGCATAACTTACTCATAATTAGTGAACTACGAAATAATAGAATTAGAAGAGTACGACAATACGAAAGCAACTATTTATTCTGTTTTGGAAGAAGGAGAAGAATTAACGCTTTTTGACAAATTTCTTATAGAATATAGAGAAGAATATAATCATGAAATAAACGATATTATTGGTCTTATTACAAAGATAAGCACAAAATATGGCGTGAGAGAGAATTTAGTGAAAATAAATGAAGGGAATGTTGGTGATGGTGTTATTGCATTATTTGATAGTCCTAACAAAAAATTAAGATTATATGGTATTCAGTATGGCGCAACAATTTTGATTTTAGGTGGTGGTGGTGCAAAATCAAAAAGTATAAAAGCCTATCAAGAAGACCCAAAACTGGATAAAGAAGCAAAGATAATGAAGGAAATTAGTAAAGAAATTACGCAAAAAATAAAAGATAGAGAAATAGAACTAATAAATAACAAGTTGGTAGGCAACCTAAATTTTACTCAAGATGACACAGCATTATAAACCAGCAAGAAAAATGAAGAGTGCAATAATTGCACGAATATTAGCAGAAACACCACCTCTTCAAAGAATACAGAACTCAACAAGAATAGCACTTGCTTGCCAGATAGATGATTTAATCAAAGCAAAAGGCTTTTCTTATTCGCAATTTGCCAAAATAATGGGCAAAAAACCATCAGAAATATCAAAATGGACAAGCGGAGCGCACAACTTTACAATAGACACACTACAAGAAATAGCTTACCATCTAGATGTTTCACTTGCGGATTTGGTGGCATCAACAAAAGAAGAGCAACCAATTGAAAATCAAATAATTGAAGTCAAAACTGAAGACCTACAAAAGGAAATAATTTTATTAAAAGAAAGAGAGCTAAAGCACGAGAAAAAAGTAGCTACCTATTTTAAGAAAATAGCCCAAATAGACCCACGTTTTGCAGAAATTTTCTAAAAAAACAAACCAAAAGCACCTAAATTTTTAGGTGCTTTTTCTTGTAGTGAGTGTCTTAAACAAGTAATACTTGATTTTTTTGCTAAATTA
>JANYGM010000393.1 GCA_025362415.1 bacterium | reverse complement strand
CAGACGGCAAAGGAAATAAAAAAACAGAAATATTCTTGTGAAGTGCTTTCAAGTCTATTTTGCCGTCTGCTTTAGCTGACGGTGCAAAAAACTTCAAGTGCCAAAACGAAAGTAAACCAGACTAGCCTGACGGCTATGGGGGCAAGCCCAGCCCCTACAAAAATACAACCTAAACAGTTACCATAATTTTTACTTATTCTTTTTTATTCTTTCCTATAAATATAATTTGGATAAGAATATCCGTATTCGTCCAAAAATGCCTTAAAACTTCCCAAACCCATTTTTCTTCTTCTTTTGTCTATATTTTTAATGTCTTTGATAGCATAAACATACATTGTATCAGTTCCTGTAGCGGTTGTGGCGGACACATATTGCGTACCATAAAGTTGTTTTTTCTTTTTATCCATCAAAATCCTATCTTGCATCAGTGCAACATTGGTTAGGTGCGCTTCATTTTTTGCGGCAAGTTTTTTGATAGTTTTGAAATATTTTTGCATCATTGCAGGATTGGAGTGTTGCACTATCAAAAAAGCCGCATTGGACGCTTTTGCACCATAAATACTTATTTTGGGAAATCCGTACTTTTTTTCATAGCCTAGAAAAGTTGCCACATCAGACGAATCAAGTTTTTCTATTTTTTTGTTGATAAATATTACTTGTTTTGATTGAAAGCCGTATTTTGGCAAAGAATCTCGCAACATTCTAACATAACGCATTCTTATTTTCTCTGAATTTTCAAGAAAAACTTTATAAGGTTCGTTAGGTTGTTGATTAGCGTTTTTCTGACCAAAAAGTGCCATAAAAGGCATTAAAAGCAATATTTTTAGCAAAAATAGTTTACAAATGAAATTAGCTGTCATATTCGTATAGTTTAAAATAGTGTTTTAACTTATTTTATACGAAAATATAATTTTTTTGTTGCACTAATTTTTATCTAAATAGCTAGTGTTAAACAAGCAACGCTAAACAATAGAAAGCATTATATCTTTAGCACTATTCTTTTGTCAAACCTTTTTTATAGGTTCCAATGGCTCTATCTCGTGCAAATTTGTGTTCTACCATTGGAGTTGGATAGGCAAAACTACTAAATTCTGGCACCCATTGACGAATATAAGCAAGTTTTGCATCAAATTTTTTGGTTTGCTCACTAGGATTAAAAACCCTAAAATAAGGTGCAGCATCACAACCAGAGCCTGCTGCCCATTGCCAACCACCATTATTTGCAGCCATATCAAAATCTAGGAGCTTTTCTGCAAAATAAGCCTCGCCCCATTGCCAATGTATGAGCAAATGTTTGGTGAGAAAACTTGCTACAATCATTCTGACTCTGTTGTGCATATACCCTGTGGCGTTTAGCTCACGCATTCCTGCATCTACAATGGGATAACCTGTTTTTCCTTCGCACCAACGCAAAAAATCTTCTTCATTATTGCGCCATTCAATTAAATCATATTGTTGCCTGAATGAGGACGTGGCAACGTGTGGAAAATTCCACAAGATTTGCATATAAAAATCTCTCCAAATAAGTTCATTTAGAAAGCCTTCAGATAGGTTTTTACTGGTTTTTGCTAGCTCTCTGATGCTTATTGTACCAAAACGCAAATGCACCCCCAAACGTGTTGTACCTTCAATAGCAGGAAAATCTCTATTTTCTTTATAATTTTTTATGATGTCTTCTCTTACTTTTTTACTAGGAAAATCTTGTATTACAGGCTCAAAACCCATTTTTTCAAGTGAAATAATAGATTTTGGAAGATTTTGGAGAATGTTTTGTTTGTCGTTTTTTTCATTTAAGAAATTAGCAAAAAAATCTTCTGTAGGATAAGCATCAAGCATATTATCTTCAAATTTCTCTTTCCATTTTTTAGAATAGGGCGTAAAAACAGTGTAGGGCGTTCCCATACCGCTTAAAAGTTCTTTTTTCTCAAAAATACATTGGTCTTTAAACGTATGGAAATTGATGTTTTTTGTTTTCAAAAAATCAGCAATAGTAGTATCTCTTTTGATACCATAAGGCTCGTAGTCGTGGTTAGTGAAAACAGCATTTATAGTATATTTTTGGGTGATTTCTTCAAAAATTTCTATTGGATTTCCGTAAAAAATAGCTATATTGCTTGTGTTATTTGGTGCTAATTGTAATAATTGTTGTTGTATTTCCGTTAGTGCATTGTGGATAAATTGCACACGTTTATCTTGTTTATTGGGGAGTTTGTCAAGGATTTCTTTATCAAAAATAAAAATAGGCAAAACGGGATTTTGGTTTTCTTTATTGGTTTCATTTATAGCTTTTAGGGCTTCAAAAAGTGCTTTATTGTCGTGCAGGCGCAAATCTCTACGCAACCAACAAATATTTATAGCATTTTGGGACATTTTATCTTTGTTTAAGATATGGTTGAATATGTTTGAGAATTTAATTGCTAAAACGCTAAAATATTATAAAATGTTTATTATATTTGCATTTGGTTAAGTGTTTAGCCAAATAAATTGATTATTAACATTTTGTATTCATTCACAATTCACAATTACTTAGATGTCTATAGCACAGCCAGATTTCAAAACATACTTTAAAACACTTCAAATCCTACATTTTGCGTTGTTGGGTGGTCAATTGCTTATGACAGGAGTTTTTGCGTTTTTGCTACATTATCATTTAGTTCAGACGGGTATCAATTTACCTACAAATATTATTTATCTGACGTTGCTTCTGCCTGTTTTGGGGTTTTTGGGAAGCAATTTTTTGTTTAAAACATTTCTCAAACGTATTCCTGATAAAGCAGCAATTAGAGAAAAACTTACAAGCTATCAAACGGCACTAATTGTGCGTTATGCTATTTTGGAGATGCCAACTTTGATGCTTTTGGTGTTATATTTCCTGTGTGGAAATCAACTTTTAATACTTGCGGCACTTCTTGCAGCAGCTTATTTTCTAATGATGAAACCATCAGAAATAGGTTTAATCCAAGATTTGGAACTTAATCAAGAGCAGCAAAAACAAATGTACGAAATGTGAAAGTAATTAGGAATTAGTAATTAGGAATTATAAATTTTTAATTAGCATCATATTCTTTGTGTTGTCGGGTGTTTCCACCCGACAACAAATATAGCTTTTAAATACCAGTTTTTGGAGAAAATAAAACGTAAAAATCATTATTTTCTCCAAAATAAAAAACCTAAAAAGCACATTTGTCATCAGGTGGAAACACCTGACGACACAGGGAAATTATGAATTATGGTAACTGTTTAGGTTGTATTTTGTAGGGGCTGGGCTTGCCCTACCCTCGTAGAGCAGGTTTTAGCTTATTTTTTGTTTGTTATGTTGCTTTCGCCTAGCAACTGCTAGTTTGGGCAGGGCAAGCCCAGCCCCTACATTTGAATACATTTTTAGTTTATAAAATCACCGCAATAAAAAATCAATAAAAAAATATGTTTGGGCAATTTGTAGAAAAGCCGCTTGTTGGTCGTAGGTTTGCTATTTCAGATGTACACGGCTGTGCTGATACGCTGCAAACGCTACTGACAACACGCCTGCAAATTACGCCAGATGACCAAGTTTTTTTGTTGGGAGATTACATCAATAGAGGACCAAATAGTGCAGGAGTTTTGCAACACTTAATAGATTTGCAAAATACTGATTTTCAAGTATTTCCTATTCGTGGTAATCACGAGCAAATACTTTTAAACATAAGTGAGGGGGTTATTCCTTTTACACCACTTTTGGGGCGTGCCAAAGACCTTACAGATGAGAACTATAAAATTTTTCCTCATTTTTTTGATTTTTTGAATAAAATGCCTCATTTTATTGAGCTGGATAAGTTTTTTTTGGTTCACGCAGGACTAAATCTACAAGTAGAAAATCCGTTGGAAGATACTACTGCTATGCTTTGGTCTAAGTATATGCGTGTTAATCAGGATTTTTTGAAAGGAAAACAAGTTGTTCACGGACATCATATTACACATTTGGAAGATATTAGGTATCATATTCGCTCCAAATCTGATGTTTTGCCACTAGATAATGGTTGTTATAAAGGTACAAAAGAAAAACAAAAATATAATTATTTTGGTAATCTTTGTGCGCTGAATTTAGATACTTTTGAGTTGGTGGTGCAGAAAAATATTGATAAAAAACCAGAAAAAAATCCAGAAAAAAAAGAAGAAGAAAATCAAAAAAATAGCTAATTTTGGGAAATAATTAAATTTTTGCCCCAACTCCAAAGGGCTTTTAATATATTTATGAGAATTTATTTTGTATTAAAGTCCCCTTTGGGAATTTAGGGGCAACAGAAGCAATTTTTGTATTTCCCGAAATTCTTTCTGTTTGCAG
>JANYGM010000375.1 GCA_025362415.1 bacterium | reverse complement strand
CTTCTATTCTCTCAATATGCAGAAAAAAGACCAAAGTAGTAAGGTAGTAACAGTAGTAAGGTACTTTCAAAACCTCACACGAAAAACACAAAAACATTAGAAAGTTTGCAGAAAATCAAAAAACATTACAAGCACAAAAAGAACTATAATAGTCTTGTTAGAAAGTAGCAAAAAGTTTTTGGAGGGCAGAAAATAAATTTTTAAAAAAAAATTTGAGATATTTTGAAAATATTTTCATTTTTGTCAAAAAAGTCAAAAAGCATGTTCTCTTTTTGCCAAAAATGTCCGCAAAATGTTCACTTTTTATGGAAGATTTTGGGGAATATTGCATAAAAAAGTGCCTTTAAATAGGTTTAAAGGCACTTAATTGTAGTCTGTACGGGAACGTAACCCTACACAACTATAAACCTGCAAATACTAAAAAAACCCTCTAAATAGCTTTTAAACGTATATTATTATATTTAGAAATATTTAATAGTGTGTAGTAGTAAAAAAATGCTTGCCTTTATGTTTGTTATCTTAATTTATTGTATTACATTTGTGGCACACTTAAAAACTAACAAATGTCCACCATAAACATAGCACTCCAAAAACCTAAAAGTGAATACTCACCTATTACATTTATAATTTCTGATGGTAGAAATAATGTTTATAGAATATCCGCAAACATTAGCATCAAAACCAAACACTTTTCAAAGGTAAATAAGTGTGTCACGTCTGCAAATAGTGATGCCGTAAGCATTAACGCCTTTTTGAAGGTACGTAAAGCACTGATTACTAAGATTTTCTTTGATTTAAAAGCAAAAAATATAGTGCCTACTGCCCAGCTAATCAAAGATGCTATAAACGAATTAGAAACACCACAAATTAAACCAATAGAAGTAATTAAACCCACTATTTGGAATGTTTGGGAGCTTTTTATGAATGAAAAAAATACTACTGAAAATCTTTACGTTAAAAAATATACTACCCTCAAAAATCATTTAATAGCGTTTGAGGATAAACAGAAAATAAAACTAGATTTGGACACCATAAACGCAAGTACGTTTTCGCAAATAGAGAAATTCTTTTTTGCCAAAAACTACAACGTGCAGACCACTGCAAAGTATTTGAGTATGGTTAAATCATTCCTAAAATGGTGCGTAAGTAGCAAAAAAACTACAAATGATGATTATATTCACTTTGCTATTACAAGTCAAGCTGACAGCTTAAAAGTCGTTATTACACCTGCAGAAATAGAGTTGATTAAAGCAACTGATTTAGGCACAAAAACCTACTTAGAAAACGTGAGAGAGTTATTTGTGTTATCTTGTCTTTGTGGTTTGCGCTTTTCTGATTACACCAGGATAGCAAAGGAACATTTGAAATATGATAATGATAATAATCCTTTGCTAATGATACGACAAAGGAAAACGCAAACCTTTGTAGAAATTCCTTTGACTTTTGAAAGTGAAAACTTAGTTAAAAAGCTAATTGACAAAGAAATACACCCTATTTCTAACCAAAAAATGAATAAATACCTAAAAGAACTTTGCCAAATTGCAGGTATCAATGAAATTTTTGAGGTGCAAACAACTGCAGGGAATAAGAAAACAACAACGGCATACGCAAAATATGATTTGGTTTGTAGCCACACAGGAAGGCGTACATTTGCCACAAATCTATTAAGCGGTGGTTTGAGTGCTATTATTGTAATGAAATTTACAGGGCATACGGATTATAAATCCTTTATGAAATACGTAAATATTCCTAAGGACGTGGAAAATGATATGGTGAGGACAGCTTTAAATAATATAGGCAAAAAAACATTTATGAAAATTGCATAAGGAAAAGCAAAAAAAGCAAATTTTAGACTACTCTAAAATATTTTTGCTATTTACTCACCTAAATTGGTGAGTAGTATTGTTTAGTAATTCTTTGATAATCAATAGAATATAGTAGGACGTTAAAAAAATAGCAAAAAGGTATGTACCTATTTTTAGCATTTATTTGCATAAACCACTAAATACTATTACATTTGAAGGAAATAAAAAACCCTCAAAAGTCGCCAAACTTTCAAGGGCAGAAATTTTAAAAATAATGAATTGCGAAAACCCTGACAAGTAAAAGCAATTAGCACACAAAAAGTGCATTTAGATTAGATGTAGGGCGTTTGCCTTTGTATCTAATTGTATCTATTTGTATCTTTTTGTATGGCAAATGTAATTATAAATTTTTGATAGTCCTAATTTTAGGTTTAAAACTTTTACGTGTTAAAAGTTTTAACTTGTTAAAATATTTACAACGCTAAAATTTTAGCGTTGCAAATATATTTAAACGTATATTTTACTAAATTTTGCTACTAAAAATTTTTTACTATTTTTTTAAAA
>JANYGM010000344.1 GCA_025362415.1 bacterium | reverse complement strand
GGACGTTCTGCGGTAGAGAAAAAACGCAAACCAAGACGTGCAAAACGCAGCCGTTAGTATTTGCTTAGCGCAATAGCTAACGCAATAGCAAGATTATAACATAATCAAGAAAGCTCAAAAGCCTTGTGCTTTTGGGCTTTTTTTCATAAAATAACAAGATGAAAGCAAACCCTAATCAAAGTAGTCAAAATAACGGATTAAAGCCTTTGGTGGATTATATAGCACGTACCAACAAGCAGGAAATAGCGCAAATGCTGCAAAATGAAAATTTTGAGAAAAGAATAGACAGAAAACCAAGCACAGAAGTAGCACAAGAGGTAATGTCGTATTTAGGCAAAGAAAAAAAGAAAGGAAAGTTTTTGAGTGGTATTAAAAAAGTCCTCAACGCTCACCCTGATAAGGATTTAATCTTAGAAATATTTGGAAAACCATTGCCACAAAAAATGGACGTAATGGAATACAACGCTTATAATGACACCGCAAACGCTAGTGGAAACGCTTACGACACCACAGGCGCAGAAACACCTAAAACACCTCTCATCAATAATCCAACAGCCAAAATAAGCATTTTTGTAGTGATTTTGGTGGTTTTAATCATTTTACTTTTATACATAAAATAAAATACAAATATGCCAGTAGAAGCAATAGCAGCAGCCGTCCAGAGCTTAGGAATAGGGCAAATGGGCATAGGGAGTAAAGCAAAAGGCAAACTTGCAGAAAAACAAGGTTTCCAGGATACCACAAACCTTTTACTCAAAACACGCCAGGAGAAACAAGCGCAAGTAATTCAACTCGGAGAGCAAAACATCAAAGCAAAAGAAGTAGAAGCACAAAATAAGAAAATATATACCATTGTGGGTGGTTGCGTGCTTGCCGTTTTGTTTTTGTGTGTGATGCTTTTTCTAGTAAAACGCAAATAATTGTGAATTGTGAATTGTGAATTGTGAATTATTATAAATATAAATTAACAAAAAATATATGAAACCTATTTTAGAAATGGCATTTGACGAGTTTGGACGTACAAAACAACAACGTCAAGCACGCAAAGCAGGGCGTATGGAAAAAAGAGCTACAAGAGTTGCAAAACGTAATCCAAAACGTGCTGCACGTATTACTGGACGACTAAATAAGCTAAAAGGTAAACTGCAACCAAAAGAAGATGAGCCTAAAATAGACTTACCAACTACACAAGAAACACCTGCAACAACGACAGTAACCACACAAGAAACGCCCAAAACAGACACTAAAACAGACACTAAAACAGAAGTAGCCAAAACAGAAGTAGCTACACCTATGGTAAGTGAGGGCAAACCTGCCCTAAGTAGCGGTAGCGGTGGCGGTGGTGGTAGCGGTGGTGGTGGTGAGCAAGAACAGCCCCAAGAAGAGGAAGAACAACAAGAAGAGGAAGAAACAACAGCACCAGCAACACCAAAAAGCGACAAAAGCGACAAACAAAAAGCTGCAAAAAAGAAAAAAATGCTAATGATAGCTATTGCTATTGTGGCACTTTTAGCTATTGCAGGGGTAATATTTTTCTTCACTAGACCAAAATAACACAAATGAAAGCTATAATTTCAGAAAGAGAAGAGAATTTTGATAATTTTTTTCGCAACAAGGCAGGGAGAGCCGCAGCCAAAGAACGCCGCCAAAAAAACCGTGATATGCGTATGCGCAAACGTGAGGCACGCACCAAAGGAAAAGAACTAGATGCAGATGCCAAAAGCCTTGATAATCAGGCAAAAAACGTACAAGTAGGACTTACGGCAAAACTTGCAGATGAAGCAACTGCACCAGCTACAACTGCACAGGCAGGCGTAGTAGCAGGCGCACAGGCAACAGGCACGGCAGCAACAGATGCCACAGGTGCGCCTACAAGCACAGGAACACCAGCCACAGGCAAACCCTCAAAAATGTTGCTTATTGGTAGTGGAATAGCATTATTGCTAATAATTGCCGTTGTGTTTTTTTTGGTGAAAAAATAAAAATCTAAATAAATTAAATTTATGATGAAGAAAAATATTGAACAAAAACTAGAAAAAGGTTTTTCTAATTTTTGTGGTTGCAATTCTTTCACAGGTGAAAAATGCACCAAACACAACCCAGGTGCTAATTTTGAAGATTATACAGGGAAATTTCCTATGGCAAAGGGTACACGTGGCGACCACGTTGAGGCTTTGCAAAGGTTTTTAGTGTCCAAAATGGTGCTTGTAATGGGAAAAACGCCTTATGGTTATTTTGGAGATGCAACAGAAAAAGGACTTAAACAGCTCAATTTGCCCGTTATGATAAGTAATGAGGCAGAACTATTGAGTATTTTAGGTTTAGAGCCTATCACGCCTGCGGTAAGTCAAAAACCAGACGCAAATTTGTCCATCACAAATCCGCAACTGTATGACAAAACGTGGAAACAAGCCGCCAAAGACCCTAATCAAACACTTAGCATACTTGACCGTGCCAAAGGTTTATTCGGCAAAAAGCCCCAAGATGCCAATACAAAGGTAAATGTAGATAATTTGCCTGCTGATGCAGCTGCCATTGAAAAAGCTACTGCTGAAAGAATTGCAGCTGAAAAAGCGGCTGCTGATGCTGCAAAAAAACCCGTTCCAACTGCCGTATGGATAGTAGGTGGGCTTGTGGTGCTTATTTTGATAGTATTTTTGGTAATGAAAACGCTTCAAGAGTAGCCCCCTAACCCCAAGCGTAGCGCAAGGGGGAATAAAGACAAAAAACATAATAAAATGAAAAAAACATATTTTGTTGATACAAATGATGCCGCTGTGGAGCTTGTTTTGTCGTTTTTGACAAATGAAACTGGTTCTGTGCGTTTGCGTGGTTATGATGCTAACGACAAAGAAACCGTATATTTTGACCGTAGAGATGCCATAGAAAAAGGAAAACGTACTATTTCTATTCCTTTGCCACTTTCGCCAAAAAAACTGTGTTTGGAGGTAATTACGCAACTTATTTTAAAACCAATTCCAAAAGTGGAGTTTTTGCGTCAAAATGCCCTAAAACCTGTTAATTTGGTGGCAAGTATGCAAGTGTGTAGTTTTTTAGCCCACGCCTTAGATGTGGTAAAAAATCTTAATACACTCAAAGAAGGTATTTATACGGATAAGCAGAAAAATCACCCTATTTTTGTGGCTGAAACGCTAAAAAACAGAGATACAGGGCAAACGCTGAACACTCCTGCACGTGTGAGCCGTAAAAATGGGTATGTAGAAATTTCAAAAGGCAAAATGCGTGCTTATACGGTTGCTATGCGTGTTTTTATCCTTTGCCACGAAAGAAGTCATTACGAACTAAACACCTCTGACGAGGTAGATTGCGACCTAAACGCCCTAAAATGGTATTTAGCCTTAGGTTTTTCACAAAAAGAAGCCTTGCACGCTTGTACTAGAGTCTTCTCTGGTGAACAACAAATACACCACGACAGAGCCGCAATGGTAGCAGACTACATCAACAACTTCAACGCTGAAAAAGGCAGCTATATTTTAGTGAGTAGTGAAATAGTGAAATAGTGAGTAGTGAAATGGTGAAATAGTTAAGTAGTGAAATAGTTAAGTAGTGGAATAGTGAAATGGTGAAATAGTTAAGTAGTGGAATACAAACGTCCCACTTATTACGACAAATAACACTACTTCACTACACACTACACACTACACACTACACACTACACACTACACACTACACACTACACACTACACACTATTTCACTACTCACTACTCACTAAAAAAATATGTTAGAAAAATATGCTGGTTTCGTGGATAAAAATAAAAAAATAGCTATTATTTTAATGGTTTTTTTGGTAGGATTTGTGGCGTTTTTGGTTTGGAAACGTAAGAAAAAATGGAAACCAAAACGCCCTGATTATCCTATTACTTCACCGTTTGGAGGCGCAAGACAACACAATGGTACAGATTATGGCGCACCTGAAAACTCTCCTATTTTAGCTATTGAAAGTGGTATTGTGGAAACGGTGGGCAATGGTTGTGTGGTAGGTGATACCAGCTGCAACGGACAACGTGGCAATTTTGTACTTATAGACCACAAAAACGGCTATAAATCTATCTATTTGCATATGACCAAAACACTTGCAAAACAAGGCGACAAAGTCCGTAAAGGGGAGAAAATAGGACTTATGGGAACTACTGGGTATAGCGAAGGCGTACATTTGCATCTTTCCGTTACCCAAAATGGTAGCTACATTGACCCTGAAACACTTTTTAATACTTAAAAAATGACTTCTTACGAACAAAAA
>JANYGM010000340.1 GCA_025362415.1 bacterium | reverse complement strand
GTAAAAGGAGAATTTGTAATGAAAAAAAACAAGTTCCGCCTAAAACTTACCAAACTTGTCAATACGAAAGAAGTAACAGACCAAGAAGTTATCAACAACGGAAAGACTGTTTGGACGTATTTGAAAGAATCCAACGAAGTAAATATCTCTGATTATACGCCAGAAGACAGTGAAATTACACCTGATAAAGTCTTTACTTTGTACAAAAAAGACTATAAATATGCTTTGGTAGAAGAAATAACAGAGGGAAAAAAAACGTATCAAATCATTGATTTACAACCAATTGATAAGAATAAAAAGCATTTCAAAATTCGCCTAAAAATCAATAAAGCTACTCATAGTGTGAAAAGTTGGGAAATTTTTGAGAAAAATCAAAACCGTTTTAAATATACTATTTCAGAGATAGCTTACCAAATAGAAGTAGGGGACAATTATTTTAATTTCAACAAATCTTCTTATCCTGGCGTGGTAGAAAATGATATGAGATAATTTTTAGGTGTGAGGTTTGAGGTACGAAATACGAAGTACGAAGTATAAAACTTCTTTACGACAAAAAACGTACCTCGTACCTCATATTTCGTATTTTGTACCTCACACCTCACAAAGTATTTCATTTAAAAGCCCTTCTTTTAGTCCGTAGCGTGATACACACACACGAGAGAGATTATATTTTTCTAAAATAAAGTTAATAAGACACGAAGCAACCACAATCATTTCCACACGCATTTCCTTCATTCCGCTGATTTTGAGGCGTTCTTGCTTGTTTTTGTGGATAAAATCATAATAAATTTCTAAAAACTCTTGCTTAGAAAACTCTGCATCTGCAGTATTATTGAGTTTGTCAATGTTATTTTTAGCGAGTTTTATGTCGTGGATAGTGTCAAAAGTGCCAGAAGAGCCAATCAAAAAAGTGGGCGTGTATTGATGAATGGCATTTGCGAGGGGAATTAGTTTGTCTTCTAGATAGTTTTCTAGGCGTTTTATTTCTTGCGGTTTGATAGGGTCGTTAGGCATAAACATATCCAAAAGTCGCTGTGCGCCTACTTCAAAGCTATGCTTCCAAAAAATCTTGTGTTTGTTACAAAGGATAAATTCTACACTTCCACCACCAATATCCATCATTAGGGCAATTTCCTCGCCAATATCCATACCCAAACGCACTCCTTTATAAATATATTCTGCTTCTTGTTCTCCAGAAATAACTTGTAAATCTAGGTTAGTTTCTTGTTTGATTTGGTCTAAAAGCTCATTTTGATTGCTTGCGTTGCGCATTGCGCTGGTGGCAGCAGCAAAAATATTTTCTTCTCTGATTTGGTATTTGTCAAGTGTAAACCTAAATCTTTGCAAAGCATCTAGCAGGCGTATTTGTGCGGCTTGCCCAATAAGTCCCTCACTAATGCCTCCTTGCCCTATTTTTATAGTAATTTTTTCTTGGTGTAAAATACGAAAGTTAAGATTTTCGTTATTATTTTTAGATAAAGAAATTTCTACGTTTTCCAGATATTCCAAATTTTGTATTTTATCTGCAATAAGTAAACGACAAATATTTGTTCCTAAATCTATGACTGCGACAGGCGTACCATATTTTTTTTCTTGTTCAATCTCTTGAACGAGAACTTCTCTAAGTGTTTCTTTAATAATTTCAGCAGTAAATAGTTGATTGCTAAGTAGTTGTGTAAAGTTAGGTTGCATAATAATTAATAAGTTGAAGTTTTTGAATGGTATATTATATTGAGTTGTTTCTTAGAATATTCTAAGAAAATCATTATATAATGCTATTCAAAATTTGCGCCAAAGGTACGAAAAAAAACTTGTTTTTGTACCTTTTTATTATTATCAAATTATTAACTTCTTAAAAATAGCCCTAATTTCGTACCTCTAACTTCTAACCTCGTACCTAAAAAAACTATGCTACATCTGCTAAAACTTCTGTATTTCTTACTGTAAGGGCATTTATATCTTTCAAAAGTGTTTCCATTGCAGTTTTTTCTGCAGCCGAAATTTGCTTTTTAGTAGTATCTTCTGACAAAAAGACTTTTAAAAAACTTTGTGCATATTTGGCAAGTCCTTGCTTTTCAGCGTGAATAATGTTGTTTTTCCAGCTGTCGTAGCTTACACGTGAAGCGGCGAGCATTATGTCTAAAAGTGGCTCACTAAAATCTCCATTTTGGTTGATATTTTGCAGAGGTTTGCAAAATATAGGATATACAACAGAAAGATTATCAAGGATATAACTAATTTCTTCGTTCAAAATTACTTCAGAAAAACTAGCATCTAATGCTTGTTGTTCTTGTATTTTTTCCAAATAAAACTTTTTTTCTTCTTCATCAACTTTACCATCTGCACCTATCACCCAAAGTGCAGGAAAAAGCACTGCTAACACTTCAAATTCTACAATTCCAATAGGATTTAGGCGGTTTTCATTATAATCTTCAAGAGATATTTTCATATTTTTTGTTGCTTTTTTTGAGTTTTTTCTTAATTCTACAAAAGTAAGATATTTTTCTTAAAATCATATTGAATTAGGAATTTTAAATTATGAATTAAAGGGAGTCTAATACAAATAGTAGAATATTCTTTATTTCACAAATATAACCTAAAAATTTATTATTCCAAAAATGCGTTTAAAATGCACTAAACCTATTTTTGTATTTTTTGTTTATCTTTTCACGAAAATAATTAAACAAAAATTTGCAAGCTATTTTATTTTGTTTAACTTTGCATTATAGAAGTTAAACAAAACAAAGAAAGAATAAAGAAAAATTACTTCAAAGTAACAAATACCTAAAACAAATACAATGATGACAATAGCAGAATTTACCTCGTCCATCAAAGAAGTTTCAACTGCCTTGAAACCCTTTGCAATGAAACTGACCAAAGATTTAGATGATGCTAATGATTTGTTGCAGGAAACACTAATGAAAGCCTACCTCAACCGTGATAAGTTTGCGGAAGGCACCAACTTGAAAGCGTGGCTTTATACCATAATGAAAAATACGTTCATAACGAACTACCAAAGACAAGTTCGTAGAAAAACTTTCATAGACACAACAGAAAACCTGCACTACATCACCACAAGCGTGGTTTCTTACAATGACGCTACCTCTAACTTTGCTATGCAAGAGATAACGGCAGCCATTGAAAAACTTGAAGACGTTTACAGCGTTCCGTTTATGATGTATTACAAGGGATTTAAGTACCACGAAATTGCTTTGCGCCTAAATATTCCTATTGGAACGGTAAAAAACCGTATCTTCATAGCACGTAAAGAATTAAAAGAAACGCTTGTGCAATACGCCTTCGTTGATTAGTTGAAAGCATAAAAGATTATTGCCACAGATACACAGATAAAATACATTTTGTATTCATCTGTGCATCTGTGGCAATTAAATTTAAACGCTATTTTTTCACCAGTTTATCATAAAGCAACTTTGCAACGCTTTTCACCACCAAAAAACTATCATTATTTGTGCTGTCTTGGGCGAGTGTTAGGGCGTTTGGGTGCGTATCTGTACTGATTATTTTTTTGAATAAACCGCTTTCTTTGATGCGTGGAAGCGCATTATTGCTAAAAAGTCCGTGAGTGGTGAGTGCATAAATATTTCTTGCACCTGCGTTTTTGTAGGCTCGTGCTGCACTTATGAGCGAGCCACCTGTGCGTATCATATCATCATAAATCACTATATCTCTGTCCTGAACGTCTGCACTAATAGAAGTTACAGCCGTTTCATCTGCACTAATACGCCTTTTGAAGGCAAAAGCAGCATTTATTCCCAAATCTTTGGCAAGAGATTCTACCCATTTGGCACGCCCAGCATCAGTACAAGCAAAAATAAAATCCGTTCCGCCTGCAAGTTCTTGCGCTCCTTCCAAAATAACCTCTTTGCAATACAGATGAACAGTATTGATATCTCCTTCTAAATAGTGCGGCAAACCATCTGTATGCAAATCCATCAAAATAAACGTATTATAAGAGCCAGTACGAGGAATAGACGACAAAAGTCTTGCCCTACTTTTTGCAGTAACTACTTCTCCCTCTTTTACAGCACGTTCCATTGTGGAATAACCAAAATAAGGCACAACCACAACCAAAGATTTTGCGCCATATTTCTCTATGGCACAAGCCAAATCATACAATTCTAGCGTATCAGAATCTGTAGGCGTGCCACCAATAATAATTACCTCACGCCCAGAAACCTCACTCAAAATACGCTGATAACGCTCTCCATCAGGAAAATATTTTACCTCCAAATTTCCTAATTCAAATTGTGGGTGTTCACTTTGTGCATCTATTGCAAGCACTTTTTCTTGTAAATATTGGTATTTTTGAATGCTAAAAAGTAGTTTCATTTATATAATTAGGTTAAATTAGTAGTTCCCAAACCTCCAAAGGAGGCTTTTAATACAAAATTAGTAGCCCCCAAACCCCCAAAGGGGGCTTTTAATACAATTATTGTATTAAAAAATGTATTTGTATTGCTCCCCTTTGGGGTTGGGGGCTTTTTATTAAATCAAAAATGGATTATATTGCTTTTCAAAGCCAATAGTGGTACTATTTCCGTGACCTGAATACACTACCGTATCATCTGGCAAAGTAAAAAGTTGCTCAAAAATAGACTTCATAAGCACCGTATAGCTACCACCAGGCAAATCTGTACGCCCAACGCCCATATTAAACAAAACATCTCCATTGATACAATATTTTTCTGCCTTATTATAAAACGCCAAATGACCAGGAGAATGACCAGGCACAAACAAAATATCCAAAACCGTATTTCCAAACATAATTTTGTCGGTTTCTTTGATATAATGGTCTATTTTGATGTCTGGGCAGACAATTCCCCACATTTGTATAATGGCTTTTGCCTCCGCAGAGAAATTTCTTTCCTCAAAAGCGTGAGCATAAAACGGCACTTCAAACAAATTTTTAGCGAAATTTACCCCTAAAATATGGTCTATATGGCAATGGGTATTATAAATCCCTTTTACGACAAGTTTATTTTTCTCAATATAAGCCTGCACAATATATTCTTCTTTGGCATTGCTGCAACCAGGGTCAATAATGATAGCCTCGTGAGTTTCATCAGAAATAATATACATATTTTCTTGGAAACTATTGAAAGTATAAGACTGAATTAAATTCATTTTTTGGTTTTTGGGGGATAATTTTTGTTGTAGAGACGTTGCTTGCAACGTCTAAATGACAAGCAACCAACAAAGTAAACGAATGTGAAATTATTATATCAAATTAAATGCACTTTTCTGCGCCCAGACGTTGCAAGCAACGTCTCTACAAATATGTTTGTGTTACTTTGTTTTAGGTGGAGGACTAAAATTTCCTTTGAAAAATCTCATTGGCAATAAAAACCTGTTTCAAACTCTTTTTATTAGACAATAATTTAAGAATTGGGTTTTTCTTTTGTGACGTGATAGCGTAAGCATCAAATTTTTTCATTGCTTGCTTGTCTTCTTTGCTAAGTCCCTTATAATCTAAATCATAATCAACGTATTTTTTGCCAAAAACACTCTCTTCTGACTGCTTTTTAGGCTTCTTTTTGCCACTTTGTTTGTCTTCTTGCATCTTACGCATCACTTCTTTTTTAGCGTCTTGCTTGGCATTTAAGATAATATTTTGCTTTGTTTCTTGGTTTTTAGCTTGAATAGGCTTGGTTTGTTCTTCTTTTTTGAGGTCTTGCTGAAACTTTTTTAGGATTTCCTGCAAAGAACCTTCTGTATTTTCTATTGATTCTGGTGTTTGAGGCACATTTTCGTCTGGATTTCCTTTTTTCTTATTCAAAAAGAAACTAATCAGATAAATGGCAAGCGTAATAAGTCCTATAATAAGTTGATTTTCCATAAAAATAACATAAAAAATGAGGTGAAATAGTCCTAAAATCATTATCAAAAACAAATATAAGGATTTACCTTGATTACACTTTGTTTTTTCAAAAATATTTCTCACTATTGTACTTAATAAGCAAAAACTAACCACCCCCAGCCCCTCCTTAGAAAGGAGGGGAGCGTTTATTCCCCTCCTTTGAAGGAGGGGCTAGGGGTGGTTTTTAAATCAAAAACTCCAACCAAATGAACAATTTTACAGAATTTAAGGCTTTTTTAAGCACGCCACGACATATTTTTATCACAACTCACTTCAAACCTGATGCTGATGCGCTTGGCTCTTCTTTGGGGTGGGCGGGTTACCTAAAAGCCTGTGGGCATCACGTCAGCGTGGTTGTGCCGAGTGATTACCCTCGTTTTCTTAACTGGATGAGTGGGAATGAAAATGTCATAATTCTCTCTGATAAAACAAAAAATCATATAGAAAACCTTCTAAATCAAGCAGAACTTGTGTGTTGCCTTGATTTTTCTGGAATGGGACGAATAAATAACCTCGCTGACCTCATTATTAAGGCGGATAAGCCTATTCTTTTGGTAGACCACCACATAGAACCTACCATAAAACCCCTTTACGACTTCTGGGACGTACACGCAGCCGCCACCGCAGAACTTATTTTTAAGTTAATTCTGCTTCTTGACGGGAAAAATAAGATAACTAAAGACATTGGAGAGGCTATTTATGCAGGAATTATGACAGATACCGCCTCATTTAAGCATCCTTGCACCACAAAATACGTTCACGAAGTCGCAGGGCAACTTATTGACTTGGGCGTTAATACTTCTAAAGTAAATCATCTCGTTTATGACGACAGTACAGAGGAAAGATTGCGCTTTCTTGGCTATATGTTGTCAAAAAAACTCGTTGTTTTACCAGAATTTCGTACTGCTTACTTCACCGTTACTGATGCGGAGCTAAAACAATTCCATTCACAGACAGGCGACACAGAAGGTATTGTCAATTATGCCCTTTCTATTGAGGGAATTGTGTTTGCAGCTATCATTATTGATAGAGGAGATACCGTAAAGATGTCTTTTAGGTCAGTTGGAGACTTTCCTGCTAACCTTTTTTCTAAAAATCACTTCAATGGTGGCGGTCATAAGAACGCCGCTGGAGGTCATAGCTTTGAATCTTTTGATAAAACACTCAAAAAATTCTTAGAAATACTACCAACTTATCAAAAAGAACTACAAGAAACAGTATTTTAATAACTATTTTGTTTTATTTATCTAAAAATAATAGTTATTATTCTAAATTTTTTGTATATTTGAACAAGTTTATAGCTTAAATTATATTGACTTTTCACTATTAACTCAAAATTTCCCACTATTAACTCAAAATTTCCCACTATTAACTCAAAATTTCCCACTATTAACTCAAAATTTCCCACTATTAACTCAAAATTCCCCACTATTAACTCAAAATTTCCCACTATTAACTCAAAATTCTTCACTATTAACTCAAAATTCTTCACTATTAACTCAAAATTTTCCACTATTAACTCAAAATTTTCCACTATTAACTCAAAATAAACATTAAATAATATGAGTGAAGAACTTTTAAAAGCCTTGATGCAACTTTTTGGTATTACAACTATCCTTGATGGGCAAACAAGTAAGTCTATTTTAGTAGTAAAAGAGTTTCTTAGTCAGCAAATCAATGCTGATGATGTGCAAAAGTATCTTTCCATCTTTGAAGAGGCATCTAATCAAAAGATAAGTACAGTAAATACTCCAAAAGAAGGAGAAAAACTTACGCCAATGAAGGTTTCTTCTTTGATGCTTAAGTATTGTTACCAGATAAATAAAGAACTTACACAGCAACAGAAGGTTATTATTATCTTGCGTATGCTAGAACTTATCACCGTTAATGATATTATCACGCAACAAGAGCAAGAATACTTAGATACTGCCGCTAGTGTCTTTAATCTTCACCCTTCCGACTTCAAAAACCTCCAAAATTTTGTAGAATTTACAGAATTTAGTGAAACAATAACACCAAAAGTGCCAGAAAGTGTTGTTATTTATAGTAATCTTGATTTTATTATTCCCAATAATAAGTATTTTAGTAGCTTGCGTGGGCTTATTTGTATCTTACGAATACCAACTATTGAGATGTATGTTGTTAAATATTTAGGTTTTCAAGATTATTATCTAAATGGCTTACTTCTTAATAACAATCAAACATATCTCTTTCCAACTGGAAGTGCTATTAGAGGAAATAGGCTAGAAAGTATCTATTATAGTGATGTTGTGAGCCAGTTTAGAGTAAATAATATTGAAGAAGAAATATCTTTTATTGCAAAAGATGTATATTTTGGTTTCAAAAATAGTGCTGCAGGCTTAAGAAATATCAATATTAATGAAAACGGCGGGAAACTTATTGGCATAATGGGAGCTAGTGGCTCGGGCAAATCTACGCTTTTAGAGATACTTAATGGTACTATTCCCACAAAGCAAGGAGAAATTATTATCAATGGAGTAAATATAGAAAAACATACATTTCAGGGCTTGATTGGGTATGTTCCACAAGAGGATATGCTCATAGAAGAGTTGAGCGTTAGAGAAAATTTATATTATGCTGCTAAACTTTGCTTAGGAAATTTTACTAATAACGAGATAGATATACTTGTTAGGCAGACACTTGTAAGTTTGGGCTTGCTAGAAGTAGAAAATATGCAAGTAGGGACGCTTTTGCAACGCATAATCAGTGGTGGACAACGCAAAAGGCTCAATATAGGGCTAGAACTTCTCCGTTCTCCCTCCATTTTGTTCATTGATGAGCCGACTTCTGGGCTTTCTTCTAGAGATTCAGAGAATATTATGGACTTACTTAAAGAACTTAGCTTGAAAGGTAAGCTAATTTTTGCGGTGATTCACCAACCTTCCTCCAATATCTTCAAAATGTTAGACAAACTTTACATTTTGGACATTGGCGGTTATCCTATTTACTACGGAAATCCTACAGAATCTCTACTTTACTTCAAAAAACTATCCAAACAAGTCAATAGTAACATTGCGGAGTGCCACGAATGTGGAAATGTTAATGCAGAACTTATCTTTGATATAGTAGAAACCAAAGTTGTTAATGAATATGGTCGCTTCACAGAGAAGAGAAAGACCACGCCTTACCAATGGCACAGCCTTTTTCAACAAAATATAGAGATACCTAAGATAAAAGAGTCAAAAGTTTACGTTAATAAGCCGCTTATTCTCCCTAATTGGCTAAAACAAATACAAATCTTCTTAAAAAGAGACTTTCTTAGTAAGTTTTATGACAAACAATACTTGCTTATTAGCTTTGGACAAGCACCTTTGCTGGCTTTTTTGTTGTCTTATGTCAATAGATACTACCCATTAGAGGATAAAAGCTACATTTTTGCAGATAATCAGAACTTACCTGTATATATTTTTATTTCAATTATAGTGGCTATCTTTATGGGACTTGTGATTAGTGCGGAAGAGATACTAAAAGATAGGAAAATCTTGCGTAGGGAACGGTTTTTAAACCTTAATTGGAGCAGTTATTTACTTTCTAAAGTGTTTATTTTGTTTTTTATCTCAAGTATTCAAACTTTTTTCTTGGTGATTGTAGGTAATTTAATGCTTGGTATAGAATGGAGTTTGTCTGGGAAGTATTTTTTAGTGTTATTTTCGTCTTCTTGCTTTGCTAATCTGCTTGGACTTAATATATCTTCTGCTTTTAGCTCTGCAGTTACGACTTATGTTCTTATTCCTTTGCTTTTAGTGCCGCAATTAGTGCTTGGGGGTATAGTAATTCAGTTTGATAAGGTAAACCCTCAAATGCTTATCAGCGACAAGTCCCATATTCCTTTCTTTGGTGAGCTTATGGTATCAAGATGGGCGTTTGAAAGCCTGATGGTAGCACAGTTTAAAGACAATTCTTATAATAAAATGTTGTATGATTATGATAAAAAGATAGTTGAGAGTCAGATTAACTTATCTTTTTGTTTTCCTATTATAGAAAATCATATTATCAATAAAACAAATGAGCCTTTTGTTAAGAAAACTTTAGCTGATTTTACCAAATTTCAGGTAACAAGCATCAAAGATGCGCCTTTTATCTTGTCTGTTTTGAAGAAAGAGGCAGTTTTTACACAAAATAGTAATCAAAAAGCAAAAGATGATTACATTTATGACTTTATAAAGAACAAAAAGAGTAAAGAAAGCCTAGATTTGCTTCAAAAAAGCACACATAATGAAGCAGTAGCCTCGTTTGTGCGCAATACGGACATTTCGCCAAAGGTTGCGGAGTTTAATAATCACTTAGATATCAAGACGCAACCTATTTATAGGGACGGTGAGGGAGTTTTTAGTCACTTTTTTGCACCAAATAAATCTATTTTTGGTATTAAAATAGATACTTTATACTTTAATGTGGGGATAATTTGGATAATGACGTTGGTGTTATTCTTTTTGTTGTATTTAGATTTGCCTAGAAGGCTGAAAATTTTGCGTAAATAGAGAAAATATATAATAGAATTTTTATATATTGATTATCAAGTATTTAACAATAAATTGGCACTAAAAACCACCCCCAGCCCCTCCTTAGGAAGGAGGGGAGCAAGATTCCCCTCCTTTTCAAGGAGGGGAGCAAGATTCCCCTCCTTTTCAAGGAGGGGTTAGGGGTGGTTTTGATATTTATTTGTGCTAAATATTTGATTATCAAGTAATAAAAACTCTAATAATAACAATTCTACCTAATTCCTTTTTTCTTGTTTTTTTGATTATTTTTTATGAATTTTTCTAGATTATAGTGGGAATTTTTGCCATTTTGGGCATTTTATATTCCTATTTATTTTTATTGGTTGTGGCTTGCTTTGCGTGCTAGGGCATTTTGTTTATTTACTGCATCTAATCCTTTGATGAAATTAGGTGGATTTGCGGGCTATTCCAAATACAATGTTTTGTGTCATATTCCTGCGGAATTTCGTCCTAAAATGTTCTTT
>JANYGM010000327.1 GCA_025362415.1 bacterium | reverse complement strand
TGCAGGAATACCTGCGTTGCGGTAAATATCCAGTTTTTGGGCTAGAGTAGGCGTAACAAAAGAGGTTGCCCAACCAAGTTTTGCTACATCAATATAATTTCCAGAAGTTTCTATCATATCTTCTACTTCTCTGCGGCTAAGTCCCTTGTCCATCATCATTGTAAGCCCTGATTGGCGAGGTTTTGCGGTACGTTCTGGAATAAAATCTAAATTATAATTCATTTTTTGAGTTTTGAGTTGTGAGTTTTGAGTTGTGAGTTGAAATACAAAGTACAATTAGATAACGACATTGTTAGTTTGTATTACAGTCCAGCGGACTGGCATATTTATAGAAAACAGGTAAAAATGTATTTCGCTCCAGCGGAGCGGCACTAGCAAGGGCTAGTTTTATAAATATTGCGCTCCGCTGGAGCGAAATATAAACACAATGATATTTCTATAAATATACCGTTCCGCTGGAACTAATACAAAATATCAATGTCGTTATCTAAATGTATTTAATTCACAATTCACAATTATTTTCAGTTTTTAAAATAAAGGTGAAAAGTCGTTCCTTCATTAGGTATGCTTTCTACCGTAATACGTCCTCCAAGTGCTTCTAGTTGTGTTTTGCAAAGATACAAACCAATTCCTTTTCCTTCTTTGTGTAAATGAAAGCGTTGATAAAGTCCAAATATTTTGCTTTGATGTTTGTCCAAATCAATTCCTAAACCGTTATCTGTAATAGAAAGTACCACAAAACTACCTTCTTTACGTGTTTTAATCATTATTTCTGGTTTACGGTCTGGGTGTGCATATTTAATGGCGTTAGAAATAAAATTATACAAAATACTTTTCATATAAACATCAACAAATAATATCTTATGGGCTTGCGCAAAATTAGTAGTAATAATGGCATCACTATGTATAATATCATTTTCTAGCACACCAGATACGTTTTTAAACACTACGTGCAGGTCAATAAGTTCCATATTTTGGTTAATTCCCTTTCTTATTTCCAAAATAATATTCAAATCTCTTATCACTTCATCTAACCTAATAGAAGCGGCACGCAAACGAGGGATAATTTCTGCGTTGGTGGGGTCGTTGATATTTTTAAGGTTAAAAATGCTTGTAAGCCCAATCAGGTGCGCCACAGGTGAGCGCAAATTGTGTGCCGTAATAAATCCAAATTGCTCTAATTGGTTATTTTGGCTGACAAGTGTTTGGTTTGCCTCTGAAAGTTGCAAAGTACGTTCATTTATTTTTTTCTCCAAAGACGCACTTGTGATATTCAGTTCTGTATTTTTTTCTTCAATAAGTTTATTTTGCTCTGAAAGTTGGTTGGCACTAGCTTCTAGTTCTTCCTGCTGTTGGCGTAGTTCTTCATTTTGTACTTCTATTTCTGTTTGTTTTGCTTGCAGTTCTTGTGTACGTTCTGCTACTTTATGCTCAAGATTTTCGTTATTTTCTTGTTGAAGTTTAATTATTTTTTCTTGTGCTAGTATTTTTTGTTTGATATTGTTTTGTTGAATGATGCGGTATTTGTCGCTAAGTGCCATAGAAAAAAGTAGTATTTCTAAGACAGAAGATATTTCGCCCAAATGTGCCGTAATAAGCGTTCTAGGGATTATTCCTACCACGCTAAGTGCTAGTAATGCTGTTCCTACAATATAAAAAAGCCACGCAATAGCAATAAATCTTGCGTATGTATTACCTCTCAACCAACATACCCAACAAGCTATCAAAATCACCAAATTACCTAAATTCCCACCAATAACAACTAAATAAATATAGTCAATATAATCAATAAAAAATGCTGCAAAACCTATAATAACTCCATAAATAGCATAAAAACCTAAAAGTTTTGACATTATGGGAAAGTAGCGTTTTGTATATAAAAAAGAACGAGTAAAAAGTGCTGCACCAACAGACCAACAACCCATTCCAAGCCCTAAAAACAGTTTTCCTGCCATATAATTTTCTTTCCAAATGTATAGTGGCAAATGTCCACTTACAGAAAGATAAAAAACAGACGACCCTAGCACAAAAATAAAATAATAACAATACTCTTTATCTTTGAAAGAAATAGCACTAAAAAGGCTACTAAACATCATAAGTAGCATTATTCCTGCAAAAATGCCGTATAAAAGCTCCAAAATATGGCTTTTTTGAGAAAAATTAAAACCACGCTCCAAATAAAGAGGCACTTGCATAGCGGATTTTGTCCTTATTTTGAGGTAATAAGTACGAGTGATGGTATCACGGTCATTGAAGACAAAAGTAGGGAAACGGTGGTTGAGGGTACGTTTTGTGGGGTCAGAGTTGATGCCATTTTCTTGAATAATCCATTTTCCTTTGCTGTTTTTGTGGTACAAATCAATGTTATCTACAAAACCATTGGCACAATAAAGCAACCAATTTTGTAGATTAGAGTTGTTTTTTATTTTAAGGCGCAACCACAAAGTAGCGTCTGTAAGTCCCATACTCACACATTCTTCCTTGACAAGTTCAAATTTGCTGTTCAAAGGGAGATTTTCCTCGTGTATTTGGTCTGGGGTAAGTTGGTGAGTTTTATCCAAAAAATAAGCAAGGTTTCTCCCAATATTATAGCTTTCTTCTGGGTTTTTGAGTTCTGTAATTATTTCTCCGTTTAGCTGATTTGTTGGCAAATTTTGCCCTAAAACTTGCCTCACTGCGCTAATTTCACATAAAATCATCAAAAATAATAGAATAAAATAGCGCATAAAGTTATTATAATGGTTAGTTTTTGGTGCTGGCACAATATACGCATCAATATAAATATAAAACAGTATAATACAATAAAAACCATAAAAAATAAAGAAAATATTTTGTGTTTTCTTTATGAGATAGAAGATTGTTTTTGTACTATTCTAAGATTTTTTTAGGCGGATTATTACAAACTATCTACACAAAAAACTAATCATAAAAGAATCACCACCTTTATTTAACCTTCATTCAATAAATCACAGCCTTCATTCAATAAATCACAGCCTTCATTCAATAAATCACAACCTTCATTCAATAAATCACAACCTTCATTCAATAAATCACAACCTCCATTCAATAAATCACAGCCTTCATTTAATAAATCACAGCCTCCATTCAATAAACAACGCGTTGTATTCAATAAACAACGCATTGTATTCAATAAACAACGCGTTGTATTCAATAAACAACGTGTTGTATTCAATAAACAAAACGTTATTACAAAAAAATAGGGAGCTAAATTATAAATTTAGCTCCCTATTTTTTTATTTTTTATAACTCTGAATGATTTTCATAACGCAAAACTTCTTCAACACCATCTATTTCCCTTAATTTATCTATCAGCATATTCAAATGTGTTGTGTCGTGGACTAAAACAGTAAAGTTACCATAAAAAATACCTTTGTCTGCCTTTAACGAAATGGAGTGCATATTAACTTTAAGTTCTGAAGATATTACTCTCGTTACATCATTGACGAGTCCTACTCTATCAATGCCTGTAGTCGTTAAGTCCACCAAAAAACTATCACGAGCAACTGATGCCCATTTAGCCTTTAACACTCTATTACCGTGTTGAGAAAGCAATTCTTTTGCATTTTTGCAAGAAGTACGGTGTATTCTTATTCCATCATTTACCGTAACATAACCAAACACATCATCACCAGAGATAGGATTACAACAAACTGCTAATTGATAATCTATTTTATCTAAATCTTCTCCTATCAGCAGTATATCCTTTGCATCTTCTCCTTGAATTTGTTTCATTGCCTTTGCAAAAGATTTGTCATCTTTGATATGATGCTTACTACCAACCTTTTTATTATATACAATCTTATATTGCTTTAGCTCCGCAGGCTTAATATATTCCTTTCCGACTGAATAAAGGAAGTCAGTAGAAGATTTATAGTTAAATAATGCTCTAAGTTCGTTCAAAATATTATCATCAGTAGGAATAGAAAGCATTTGCATTATCTTTTTATCTACAATCTCACGTCCTTTTTTCATCATAGAACGCTTATCATCATTAAGATACTCTCTAATACGAGTTTTAGCCTTAGAACTCACGACAAAACGCAACCAATCTTCACTAGGCGTTTGCTTTTTGGAAGTAGCTACTTCTACTTGGTCTCCATTTTGAAGTTTGTAGCTGATAGGCTGAAGTTTTCCATTGATTTTTGCACCTATACAACTTGCACCAAGATTTGAATGTATTTCAAAAGCAAAATCTAAAGCCGTAGCACCTGCTGGAAGTACCTTTAAATCTCCCTTTGGCGTGAATGCAAAGACTTCATCAGAGAAAAGATTACTTCTAAACTCATCAACAAACTCAATAGCAGAAGTATCTTGACGCTCCAACATATCACGGACTTTGTTTAGCCAACTTTCAAGATGTGATTCTGAAGAAATCTTAGCATTATTCTTTGCAACAGGCGCACTTTCTTTATATTTCCAATGTGCAGCATAACCTTTCTCTGCTATGTCGTCCATTTTCCTTGTCCTAATTTGTACCTCCACCCATTGTCCTACGCTACTCATTACCGTTGTATGCAAAGACTCATATCCATTGGCTCTAGGCGTGCTTATCCAATCTCTAAGACGTTCTGGACTAGGCTTATAATAATCTGTTACAATAGAATACACTTTCCAACAAGCTGCTTTCTCTTGTTCAACAGGTACATCTTCTAGTATAATTCTGATAGCAAAAAGGTCGTATATCTTTTCAAAAGGTATATTTTGCTTTTTTATCTTTGTATATATTGAATGAATAGACTTGGGGCGACCTTTCAGGACAAAATTAAGCCCTTCTTCTGTCAAAGTTTTGTTAAGCGGTGCTATAAAGTCTTTAATAAACTTGTCACGGGCTGCTTTCGTTGCCTTAATCTTGTCTGCAATTTCGTCATAAGTTTCTCTATCTGTGTATTTTAGATAAAGGTCTTCTAGTTCCGACTTAATAGCATACAAGCCAAGCCTATGCGCAAGCGGTGCATAGATATAACTTGTTTCAGAGGCAATTTTAAGCTGTTTGGAACGAGGCATACTTTCCAAAGTACGCATATTATGCAAGCGGTCAGCAATTTTGATAAGAATAACTCTTACATCATCAGATAAAGTAAGCAAAATCTTCCTGAAATTCTCTGCTTGCATAGAGTTATTAGGGTCAGCAAGGACTACACCAGAGATTTTAGTCAGTCCATCAATGATTGTAGCGACCTTTTTACCAAAATCTCTTTCTATTTCGGAGAGTTCAATGTCTGTATCTTCTACGACATCGTGCAAAAGGGCTGCAATAATAGAGGTAGTTCCCAAACCAATTTCTTCTACACAGATTTGGGCTACTTCAAGTGGGTGATAAATGTAAGGTTCTCCAGATTTACGGCGCATATCTTTGTGCGCATCAGCCGAAAGTTGAAATGCTTTCTTAATAAGTTTAGCATCTTTGTCTTTGAGGAAAGGTTTAGCGGCTTTTAGGAGCTTTCTATAACGCTTAATGATTTCTTTCTTCTCTAGCTCCAAATCAATTTTTAGTTCCATAAGTGTTTTTGTATGTTGGTGGAGTAGAATTTAAAATCTTAATTGGAAATTGAGCTTAAAATATAGTTTTCCATCATTTTCTATATATAATTTTCCAAAGCGGTGTCGTGTGGAAGAAGGCGTTTCTAATCTGATATACTCAAATAAATGATTTTTCAAAGTTTCTAATTCAATAACGTGAAACCCAACACATTGACCATCATTTTTCATAATGATTGCACCATTTGCCTCGTGTGCGCCGTCCCACTTTATTCCTGCAAAAAAGCCCAATAAAATATCAACTAAAAGGCGTTTGACTTTGTTTGTAAGCAATATTTCGTAATCACTATCTTTGGTTTCTTCTGCTATTTTCTTAACAATTTCTTTCAAAGACGAAATTCTATCTTTATAAAAATATAACAAAATTTTACCTACAATGTTAGGCATTTCACTATCTACCATTTTGAGATTAAAGTCCATAGTATCTTTTTCTGCACCTACATACTCAAATACGCCCCCTAAATTATATATTTCGTTTATTCTATCTCTTAATTTTGTTGTTGTATTGATGTTATTTACTTTATCAATGGCTGATTTATCTAAACCATTGATTTTAAATATAAAATTAGTATTTCCAGAAGCATTGAGTAGCGTTGGTTTTGCACCTAGATAAGATTTAATACCAAATCCTTCATTTTCTTTTTGTATTTTTTCATTCTCAATATCCAATAAAATATCTGCTTTTTGGTAAGTATTTCCCCCTTTTACAATGTGAAAACCCAATGTATCTTGAATAATTTTAAATTCTGGAGCATTAAAAGTGCCATTACTATCTCTAATGACAGAAGTTAGTAAATTTATTATTTCTGGCGTAATAATTTGGCTGATAGTTATTTCTTTCTGGCTTTTATCATTTTTATTTTGAGTAATAATAGTTGAAAGATTTGACAACAGAAATTCTACCTCTAAATTTTTCGTTGTAACTTTATTTATTTTGAGAAAGTTCTTATTTGTATTAAGATTTTCATCAGAAAGATAAAGTTTTTTTTCTAGTAAAAGTTTAATAAAAACTAATAATTCTGTCCATTCACCTTTATTTTTTGTTGTTTTCAATGTTGTATTTTTTGGTGTTAGATTTTTAAGATGTGCTAAAATATTGCCTGCAACAGCTTGTACGGCATCAACAGCAACACTATTTCCTAGTTGTCTGATAGCGTGGCGTGGGCTAACAGGAAATTCAAAATCATCAGGAAACCCTTGCATTTTTTTAGCTTCAATGTAAGATAATTTTTTTATTTGATTATCCACATTATAAGCGTCCCAGTTGCGTTTATCTGTAATATTTGAGCCACGTCCACCAATACGAATAGTAAAACCTATTTCTCTGGTGCATTTTCCACCCCAAACATCACTCATATTGAATTTGAGCGGTATATTTTCAGGGAAAGTAAAACTATTCATAAAACTTTCATCTCTAAAACCTACCATAAAAGCACGTGGACGCAGTTGTGGCAAACCATAATCAGAAGCTTTAACAACCTTAAAATAAAACGAATAACCAAGTTCATTTTCAAGGATATTTCTGATTGTTTTAAATGTTTTTCCGTTATCGTGAGAAACAATCCCACGTACATTTTCCAAAAAAAATGCTCTTGGTTGCTTTATTTCAATGATTTCAGCAATGTTAAAAAACAGATTTCCTCTTTCAGAATGGTGATTATCATCAAAACCTCTTTTATGCCCTGCCTGACTAAACGGCTGACAAGGAAAACCCGCACAAAGCACATCAAAATCTGGAATATCTTTTGGTGCAATACTTCTAATATCTTTGTTAAAAAGGTTGTTTTCAAACAATTTGGGACTATTTTGTTTATGATTTGCTTCATAAGTAAGCCTAGCTTGCTCGTCAATTTCTGATGCAAAAACACATTCTCCGCCCAATCTGTGCATAGCCAAGTGAAAACCACCTATTCCTGCAAATAAATCTATAAAAGTAAATTTTTGGTTTTTCATTTTGCTGTATTCTTTATTTTCTGCAAATCAATTTTTAGTTCCATAAGTGTTTTTGTATGTTGGTGGAGTAGAATGAGGGGTTAAGTTTAAAATATTCTATTACTTTATGAAGATTTAAAATGAATTTATCTAGTTTTATTACCTTCTTTTGGAGGATAATTATCAATGATTATCCTTTCCATTTGTGATTTAAAGTAAGCAGGTAAATTTATTTCTTTTTTAATTTTTTTGATAAAGTCTTCTAATACAGTTTTTCTGATATTGATATTTATCTTTATTTCACCAAAGCTCTTCTCTACTTGTTTACTAATCAGACTATTTTCCTCTTTGATTAGACTTTCAAGTTCAGCGTAAAAGTTACTTAGTTTTGTGCCTACATTCAACCAATCACCTTTTAAACTAACTCTTTTACCATTTTTGTCTAAATCAAAACTGATTTCTTGCACATCAAAACCATCTTCTATACCTAAAAATGAGTTATATTGATTTGTATTTACGGATTTCCAATAAGAAAATTCATTATTAGCTGGTTTTAAATATACCTCAAAATTTATCATTTCCTCCTTAATTTGAAGATTGACAAAATAAGAAGCTACTTCAGTATCAACTTTTGTAATTTTTCTCTCTTTTTTGAGTAAAGCTAGTGTTCCTATACCTGTGTACGCAAAACGGCGAGGATTTGTAAAATCTATTTTTAATTTATCAATTTCATCATTAAAGTTGCCTGATTGTTCAATTTTACACTTATACAAATGCTCTTTATTTGTTCCAATATCATAAGTGTGTAAATAAATCTCTTCCCCTATTACTTTATATTTACTATAATCTTTATCACTAAGGGACAGCAATTGGATTATTTGCTCTTTGTCCAGATTATCCATATTATAACCTACAAGTGTTACCACATCTTTTAAAGCAATATTTTCAGTAATTTGTGTTGCCTTAATGTATTGTAATTGCTTATAAAACGCTACTTTTGTTGGGTCAAATATAAGGCAAAAGTCTTTTTTAATTTTTTCTAAATAAGCGTTTGTATCTTTGTAAATGTCATCAGTTTTTTTACATTGAATGGCTACAGAAGCTTCTAAATTCTTACCAGAAATGGCGTAATCAGTAAAATTATGGCTACCTATCCAAATTTCAGCATTTTCATTACCCAAATCAAATAATAAAACCTTGCTATGCAATAAGTTTGTATTGAGTGTATGGTCTTTTCCTTGTCTATATTTGTGTAAATATATTTCAGTTACACCTAATTTAGTATATTCAAAAATATTATCAATATTTGTAGGCAAGTGGATATCTGCACAAAAGAAAGAATTAGGTTTTTGTATAGCCTTAATTAAAGCGTGTGAGTCTGATTTTTCTTTAACATTATAAAAATAGTAGGTTGGTATAGTCCAAAAAGCTGTGCAGCCTCTAAATTCTATACAATCAAGTAATAATTTTTCTAATTTTAGCTTTAAATTAGGGTTTCCAAGTGCTGGAATAAGCGTTGTAGTCATATTTTATAACTTGCGTTTTTCTATTGAAATGTTTGCATTTAGTAATACATTGTAAATAACTTCCTATTTTGTTTTTTCTTACCACTAAGTTCATTAGACTTCTTGCAAAAGTCTTGGGATTTAGTTTACACCCTAAGGGTAGGTCGTGGAAGCTAGCCTAAAAGGC
>JANYGM010000325.1 GCA_025362415.1 bacterium | reverse complement strand
TATTGAAAAATTCAATTTCATAGATGCGTTGTTTATGACAGTAATAACTATTTCTACTGTTGGTTTTGAGGAGGTTCATCAACTTTCTGATGTAGGAAAAGTGTTTACCGCAGTGTATATTTTGCTTAATTTGGCTATTGTGGCGTATGTTATCTCTACGCTCACTACGTTTTTGTTTGAAGGTGAAATCAAGAAAATCATTAAGACTTATTCTATTATAAAAAAAGTGGAAAAATTTAATAATCACGTCATTGTTTGTGGATATGGGCGCAATGGGCGCAAGGTTTGTGAAGAACTGACAAGAGAAAAACGTCTTTTTGTGGTGGTGGATAATGACGCTCAACGCCACCTAATGCAAACTTCTTTTGAAATGATTTTTGGAGATGCGACCCTTGATGAAACCCTCCAAAAAGCAGGTATTCTCAAAGCCTCTACTATTATTACAACACTTCCCAAAGATGCTGATAATGTGTTTATCACGCTTACAGCAAGAGAGATGAACCCTAATGTAAAAATTATTGCTCGTTCTTCTGAAGAAAATTCTGAAAAAAAACTATACAGAGCAGGCGCAGATAAGGTGGTGATGCCCGACCGTTTGGGCGGTTTGCATATGGCACAACTTATCACCAAACCTCACGTAATAGAGTTTATAGACCTTTTGAATGGTTTGGGCGAGGTAAAACTTTGTTTAGAAGAAGTTGCTTTTGAAAAACTAAAACTACAATTCAGAAACAAAACGCTCAAAGATTTGCAAATACGTCAGCATTCAGAGGCAACCGTTATTGCTTTTAAAGATGATTTGAAAGGCTTTACGTTCAATCCAAACCCTGATATTGTGGTGGGAGAAAGTGATGTAATTATTTTGCTAGGAACTGAAAAAGCTATTGCGGATTTTAAAGAACAATTTTGCTAAATAATTGTGAATTGTGAATTGTGAATTGTGAATTGTGAATTGTGAATTGTGAATGAATACAATAAGGATTTTTTAATATAATCAAATAAATAAAATGAAAAAAACTTTTGCTTGGGGGCTTATCCTCGTTACTTCGTCTTTTTTTCAGTGTACAACTGCACAGAAAACAACTTTTGGAAATGCTGCTGGTGCAGCTGCAGGTGTCCTTTTAAATGGCGGTACTGCCGTTTCTGATTTTGATATTTCTAGCGGACTGAAAGAAGCCCTCAATGTGGGCGTAACCAATGGCGTAAACGAACTTATCAAAACTGATGGTTATTTTGCTGATGCCTTACTAAAAATTTTATTGCCTCCAGAGGCTACAAAGGCGCAAGATATTATTATAAAAAATATTCCTGGTGGCAAAAATTTGGTTGATAATGCTATTTTGAAGATGAATAGAGCCGCAGAAGATGCCGCTAATGATGCCAAACCTATTTTTATTGATGCTATTACAAGTATGACTTTTGCTGATGCCAGAACTATTCTTTTTGGTGCTGATAATGCAGCTACAGATTATCTAAGAACAAAAACACTTACAAGCCTTACTTCAGCTTATTCTCCAAAAATAAGTGCTGCAATGACCAAAACTGGTGCTTCTCAAGCGTGGAAAGCAATGGTAGATCCTTACAACAAGATTGCAGGCACACTTGCGGGCAGGGCAATAGGTGCAAATACGCCCATTAACGCTGATTTGGGAGCTTATGTAACACAAAGAGCCTTAGAAGGTTTATTTTTGAAAGTGACAGACAAGGAAAAAGGTATCCGTAAAAATATAAATGAACGTGTTTCTCCTCTTTTACAGAAAGTTTTTGGACAATTAGACAAAAAATAAAAATCACAAATTAAAAAATCTCCTTTCAAAATTTGTTTTTGAAAGGAGATTTTTGATTATCTACTCAAATACGTAATACCAATAATCTGTAATATTTTAATAGAATTATACAAATATTTCTCAAAAAAAGCTAAATTGCGCCTTGCTTATTTATTTTACATTTAACTTTTATAGAAATACCCCTACAAATGAATACTAAACAACATACTATCACAAAATCTGTTTCCCTTTCTGGTGTAGGCTTGCATACAGGCGCAACCGTAAATCTTACTTTTGTGCCTGCACCTATCAATTATGGTATGAAATTCCAGCGTACAGACTTAGAAAATCAGCCAATTGTTGATGCAGACGTTGATAATGTCGTTGATGTTTCTCGTGGAACAACCATAGAGCAAAATGGCGCACGTATTCACACAGTAGAACACGTACTTGCAGCCCTTGTGGGTATGCAAATTGATAATATTTTGATACAATTAGACGGACCAGAACCACCCATAATGGACGGAAGTGCCATTATTTTTATGGAAGCATTAGAAAGTGTTGGTTTGGAGGAGCAAAACGCTCTACGTAATTTTTTTGTTATTCCTGAAGCTATTTCGTATAGAAACGCTGAAAAAGATATAGAAATAGCTGCTTTGCCACTCAATGATTATAGACTTACAGTAATGGTGGACTATAATTCTGCGGTTTTGGGCAGTCAGCACGCTAATTTGTATGATATAAATAATTTTCGTGATGAAGTGGCTAGTTGTCGTACTTTTGTATTTTTGCACGAACTAGAAACGCTTTACAAAAATGGGCTTATTCGTGGCGGAGATTTGAATAATGCTATAGTGCTGGTAGATAGAGTTTTAGGTGATGAAGAGTTGGATAATTTGGCAAAACTTCTCAATAAACCAAAAGTGGAAGTAAGAAAAGATGGCATTTTAAATAACTTAGAACTTCGTTTCAAAAATGAGCCTGCACGCCACAAATTGCTTGATTTGGTAGGAGATTTGGCTCTTGTGGGTCGTCCTTTGAAGGGGCAAATATTGGCAGCACGCCCAGGACACGCCTCAAACGTGGAACTTGCTAAAAAAATAAAAGCCTACATCAAAAAATCTCAAAGTGAGCAGGGTTTTCATTATCACCCAAGTATGCCAACGGTGATGGACGCAATGCAAATTGCCTCAATGCTACCTCACCGCTACCCTTTTGCACTTGTGGATAGGATTTTCCATTTAGACGAAACTATGGTAGCAGGCGTTAAGAACGTAACAATGAATGATAATTTTTTTCAAGGGCATTTCCCCAATAATCCTGTAATGCCAGGTGTGTTGCAAGTGGAAGGAATGGCACAAACAGGTGGTATTTTGGTTTTAAATACTGTTCCTGACCCAGAAAATTATTGGACTTATTTGCTAAGAATTGATAATTGTCGTTTCCGCAAAATGGTTGTTCCTGGTGATGTTTTGGTATTCAAATCTGTGCTTTTAGGTCCTATCCGCAGAGGAATAGCCAAAATGCACGGTGCATCTTACGTTAATGGGGAACTTGTTTGTGAAGCAGAAATGACTGCCAGCATCACTAGAAAAGATATAGAATAATTTTTTGAATTAGAAATTAGAAATTAGGAATTAGGAATTTTTAATGAATACAGTTTAATATGGATTTTAAGGACGAAATAAAGAAATTAGGAGAGAAATTTGTCAATAAAAAAGACAAAGTTACAACAGAAGAAGGTACTAAAACTTCTTTTGTTTTGCCTTTTATTAGTATTTTAGGTTATGATAGTTCAGACCCTTCTGAAGTCGTACCAGAATTTACGGCAGATATTGGTATGAAAAAAGGAGAAAAGGTAGATTATGCCATTCTTAGCAATGAAAAACCAATTATTATCATTGAATGTAAGCATCTAAAAGAAAAGCTTGATGTTCATAAAACACAATTAGAAAGATATTTTCACGTTACTGATGCAAAATTTGCCATACTCACGAATGGGCAAACATACCGTTTTTACACAGATTTGGTAGCTCCTAATAAAATGGACATAGAGCCATTTTTGGAGATAAACATTACTGATTTTAAGGAAATTGAAGTATTAGAACTTTCAAAATTTCAGAAAAATAGGTTTGATGTCAATGAGATTTTAGCAGAAATAAATGCTAATAAAATTAATCAAAACTACACACATCAACTAACAGAAATTATCAAAAATGAGCTAAATCAGCCTTCTGATAGTTTTGTAAACTTTTTCATTAGAAAACTTTCTATTGGTAATGTTGATGCGAAAGTGATAGAAAAATTCAGCCCAATTTTGAAAGAAATCTTGCAAGGTATTATTGGTAAAATGGCTATTTCTATTGAAACTGAAGCATTTTCAGATGGTCAGACACTCTTAAAACAGAGTATTGTAGAAAAAGTAAAAAACTTAGAAAAAACGGCAAATATGCTAAGAATGTCTATGAAATATATTGATAATGACAGTGATATAGAAAATGTCCAACAAATTATCAAAAATTTGGAACAAACAACGCAAAACCTAAGAGTTCGTATAAAGCCTATTGATAATAAAGAAGAAGCGGAACAAATTGATAATACGTTTTTCAATGATATAAAAACAGCACCAACACGTATAAAAGTAACTTTCCCTGATGAAACAGTTATTTCTGAACGTAAAGTAGCAGAAACTTTTGTGAAAACATTGCAGAAAATAGGTTTAGACAAAGTAAAAGCACTAGATATTATTAGTAACGGTTTTCCATTAGTTGGTAATAAGAAAAATGATAAAAATTATAATCAATATCAAGTAGCAACTGACGTTTTTATAATGGTGCATACAGATACAAACACAAAAATAAAATTTCTACAAAAAATATCCGACACTCTTAATTTAGGCTTGATTATAGAAAAAATTGGCTAAATTTAGCATATTAAAACCATTATTTTGAAAACAAAAATACTTGCTTTTTTGCTTCCTCTTATTGCTTTTTGGATAATTGGAGGCTATTTTTTGCTTAATTATTCAAAAACAGCTATTCATCTTTTTTTCAATGAATATCATTCTGCTTTTGGAGATAGTTTTTTTGTGGTGGCTAATTTTTTTGGAGAATGGCAATTTATGGTTATTGCTATTTTGATGTGCGCTATTTTCAAAAATTATTATAGCACATTACTAATGTTTGTGGCATTTGTTTTTAATGGTATGTTTGTGCAATTTCTAAAAAAAATAATTTTCCCAGAATATCTGCGCCCAAAACCATATTTTGAAAAACTTAATTCAACCATAATTACTAAACTTAATTTTGTAACTGATGTAGAAATAAATTCTTATAATAGTTTTCCTTCTGGACATACCACGCAAGCTTTTACTATTTTTTTGGTGCTTGCTTTGCTTTCCAAAAATAGTTTTGTAGCCTTTGTATGCTTTTGCTTGGCACTTTTATCTGGTTTTTCTAGGATTTATCTACAACAACACTTTTTAGGAGATGTTTATGCTGGAAGTATTATTGCTACTTTCCTCACTTTCATTTTCTTTTTTATATTTGAAAAATACCTCAAAGAAAATGAAAAATTAAAAAAGAGATTATTTTGAAAATCTACTATTTAATCCTAATATTGATAAAAACTATTTGATGAAATGGATAAATAAATTAAAATTAAATACTTTTTCTATTGATTTTAAAATCTAAAATAATGAAAGATACGCCTGATTTTATCCTGCAAAAGCAATTTGACATCATTTACAAAAAAACAAACCTAGAAAAATTACAGATTACCACCAACTTAATGCAATTAAGTTTTGATATGGCTTATAATTTTATAAAACGCCAAAATCCTACTTTTTCTGATAGAGAAATTGTTGCTAAACGCTTTGAAATGATGTATAATAAAGAATTTTCAGAAGAAAGAATGAAGCAGATAACAGCTTTTTTATTACAAGAATTATAATTAATTCTTTAAACTCGTACTTCGCACCTCTAACT
>JANYGM010000300.1 GCA_025362415.1 bacterium | reverse complement strand
GAAATATGTCAAAATGATAATGCTTCTTTACGCTATTGAAAGCAGGATTTTCTATGTTCCCACAGAGAGAGAAACCTCCACAGGTGGTTATATTGATTTGGAGATTTATATTCGCTCAAATAACTTAAATAAACACGCACAGTACATTTTTGAGATAAAATACATCAAAAAAGAAGACGAAAAAAACTTTGATAGCGTAAAAGCCGCCGCTATTACACAACTAAAAAATTACAGAGATACAGACACACTTTTACAAGAAAAAGAAGATTTACACGCAATAGTGGTCATTTTTGTCAAAGATGAACTGTATTGGGAAGAAATTTAATGAAATATGAGATAAAATATAGTATTGAACACTTCAACTTCAGTATTAAACACTCAAACTTCAGTATTTTCCAGCCGTTGTTGGTGTTTTAGCGTTAGCAACACCAACAACGAATTACGTAGAACAATGTATTTCCTATGTATTTGTTATGCAATAAAGCTAGAATTGTCTTTATTTCCTAAATAAATATGATTGTTCTACTGTTGTTGGTTTGTTGTCAAGTGGAAATATCTAACACCACAGTAACTCTTTACGGATTTTTGAAAATTGGTCGCTTTTTATGCTTACGAGTAGTTTTGTGTGCAAAATCATTAGATAAAATACTAATATTGCCATCTACTTCAAAAACTGCCAAATCAACTTTATCAATACTTGCAATGCCGTGTTCTCTTACTGCTTGCTCAAGTTCAGCCACAGACATCATCACCGCCTTCATTCCTGATTCAATAACTACTCCTTGATGAATAAGCATCACTTTTTCACCTTGAATAATAGCTGAAAACTTGGTAGAATTACGCATCAAAAACTTCAAAACATAATTACAAATAAACAAACCGCTAGCCGCAGCCATACCTCCCAAAAGTGTTGTATCTGTGCCTAACATAGCATTTTGAACACTATTACTAATCAATAAAATAAATACTAAATCAATAATTGAAAGTTGTGCTAGTTCTTTTTTGCCAAAAATACGTATGCCAAGAGTAATAAATGCATAAACGGCAGTTGATTTACCAATAATAATAAGATAAGGCAAAATTTGTTCCATTAGAGTTTTTATAGCTTGATAATGAATAAGTTATGGTATAAATATCTTAAAACCACCCCTAACCCCTCCTTGAAAAGGATGGGAATAAAACTCCCCTCCTTCCTAAGGAGGGGCTGGGGGTGGTTTAAAACATCTATTTATTGCTAAATGCTTGATAATCAAATTATAAAAACTCCATTATTTTTTAGGTTTTTTGACTGCTTTTGCAGGCGTTTTTTCTGCTACTTTTTTGACAGACTTTGCAGGTGTTTTGTTGGTTATTTTCTTTGTTTTAACCTCTTCTGTTGGCTGTTCTCCCTCACCTTCTGGCAAAATAGCATTATCTTTTAGCAAAAGTCCACGATATTTGAAAATTTGACTATAAACCTCTTGAAAAACATTTGTCTTTTTATAACTTTCAAGTATTTTCATCAAATGAAGACTGCTGCTTTTGGGCAGATTTTTGTTTTTAGAAAGCTTAGCTATCTCCTCGCTTAGATTTGCATTTCCTTTCTTGATTTCGTTATTAGTTTCTTGCAAAATAGCATCAATATCCACCCAATCATAAATATTTATCCATTCGTTGTTGACCATTATTTCAAGCAAAGGATTGATGATATACATTCCTATTGTGGTTCTAACAAATAATTTCTTATTATACGGACTTTCAGAACGCACTTCATTTTTAGACAAAATAGAAGAAATATAAGAGCGTTTTTGGCGAAATTCTGGCAAAGTCTGGTGTGGTAAACCCTCAAAAAAGCCCAAAAAAGTGCTTGACTGAAAAAATGGCGTTTCATATCTAACATATGCATCAAAACCATAACCCGAGATGGCAAGACGTTTTGGCTTAATTATTTTGTCTTTTGTTGAACGAAATATGTTCTCCAATGCTCCAATCATATAATTAAGCATAAAATACTCTGCTTGATGATTATCTAATTTGAAGAATTTATTTTTGATTTTGAGGCGTAAACTTTCCGTTTTTATGGCTGGATAAAACTCATTGAGCATTGTTTTATCATTAGTTTTGTAAGCATTTCCAAACAAAAGGTGTGTTATATTTTTGTTTTCGTTGTTTACAAGTTGCGTTTTTGCGCCTACTTTCAGCAAATGCGTAATAATTTTTACAGCATTATTATTGACTGCCACCATCAAAGGCGTAAGATTAAGTTCATTACGGAAATCTAAGCCATATTTTTGCAAATTTGGCTCAATCATTTTCAAATCATCTTTCGTATAGGGCGCAAAAGTACGCAAAACAACGCCTTTACGCTCATTTTGCCACTTTCCGTCATCCGCTGGGCGGTATTTCAAATCAGATAATTTAGACATTACCGCCTCATCTCCCATAATAAGAGCATATTGATAAATAACATCTTTTGCTTTTTTGTTAAAAAACTCATTATCAAAGGCTTTAGCTTTTGCTTCGTTTAGTTTTTCTATTGTTAGTACTTCCCAAGGCACAGGTTTTATCTGCAAAACTTGCTCACGAATGGCATCTGCTTGTTCTGTTTTTCCTTGCTTTTCT
>JANYGM010000298.1 GCA_025362415.1 bacterium | reverse complement strand
TCTTTATGTTTTCCATCTGGAAACAGTAAATCTTGCGTTTCCAATATCAAATCACAAATAAGTGCGCCAGGCATTAGCGTTTTTGTATCTTCTCTTTTTAGGGGAAGTTTAAGCAGGTTATTTTGTGTAGCATCAACTTCTAATGTATTTGTACCAGAAGAGGCATTAAGCGCAAACTGAATTTTAGGCAAATTATTACCAGTACGGATAATGGCAATAATGTTGGTGCAAGTGGACAAATCCACAGGCTGATTATCCACAATAATAGGAACTTGTATTAGTTCGTCTTCTCCTTGTGCAATATTGTATAGCGGTTGTTGTACGAGTGGCATTTCTTATTTTCGTTTAGAGGGTTTTACATCTTCTGTTGCTATTTCTGTTGTTTCCACTTCAGCAACAACAGTTTCTGGTGGTAGCATACGCACTACACCTGTTTTAAGGGCAGTTCTTACCTTTTCTGTTTTGGGGAAACTCAAAACCTCACGAAACTTGAGCGTTTGACCACTATCCGAAAAGATGGCAGAAGGGTCTTTGAGTTGCAAATTCACGTTATCCATTATTTCTTATCTCCTTTTTTAGCATTTGCTAGCATTGGGGTAGCATTATTAAGCGTTTTAGCTTCTTCAGCTTCTTCTTTGCTTTGTTTGACAAGCGCACCATCAGCAATTTTCTTGTTGATGTTTGATGTTTCCTCCACTTCTTGCCACACACTACCAATAATAATTCCTTGCTCTGTGTCGCAGTAGCTATTACCATTAAGCGTTTTTACAAATATAGTTTCCATTATAATAATTGTATTTTTGGGTTGATGTTTTGTTTATTAGATTTTCCAAATCTTAAAGATTTGGAAAATTTAATCACTTTTACAATAACTTTAAGACTTACGCAAAACCTATTAAAAACCACCCCTAACCCCTCCTAAAAAGGAGGGGACAAACTCCCCTCCTTCCTAAGGAGGGGCTGGGGGTGGTTTTAGAACTTTTTCTTACATTACGACATTGTCGTTGATGTCCATAAATGCAGGAAAACCAAACGCTGAAAATAGTTTTGTGCCATCAAGAATTACTCTTGCATCTCTTTGCAGGTTTGAAAAGCCTGTAATCATACTTACATAAGTGCCGTTTAATTGCTTACTAACAATTTTCTCACTATCCACCATCAAATCCATTGCTGTAAGCTGGATAAGAGCTTGATTAGTATCAACAATAATAGTGCTACTTGCAGGAATGGCACTATTCAACCACATATTTTGCGTTTCTGGAATTGGCGTTTTGATGTTGAGGTTCAGTTGTGGCTGACCAATCACAAACTTTTTAAACTCGTCTAGCATCAACGTATTAAGTCCTTGCGTTTCACCAGAAATCATACCAATAGGCTTTCTACCTCTCATCTGCATTCTTATCCACACACGCAACAAATCACGATAAGTGATGCCTGTAGTCGTATTTTCCACACCAATAACTGCTGCACTTTGTGAGCCGTTAGCTTGGTCGCCATTAAGGAGCGTTTGGATAGCAAGGGTAGTAAGTCCACGAGAAAACTTTGCGCCTGCATCTTCTAAATAAGTGTTTAGGATATTGAGAGGTACAAAAGAAAGCACTTCATAACTCATCTCCATTCCATAGGCAAATTTGCGTAATTTGATGTCTTTTTGACCAAACCTTGCCGTTCCAACCACAATGCTCTCACCCTCACCAACTGCCTTAATATTAGCATCTTGGTCAAGTATTCTTGGCATTGTTACGTTCATATTGCTCACACCTACATTTGCCTTCACTATTTCAGAGTACAGCGTACTACCTGCAATACCTTCTCTAATAGCTTCTCTAATGATAGCAGGTGCTAACCACTTGCGAGTATCAGGGTCGTTTGGGAACGCTTGATAAAGGCTATCAATAGTGTGTGAACTTGGGTCAATGTCCAACATATGATAGAAACTATCAGGAGAACCATTATCAGACTTAGCAAATCCCCAACGTTCTTTGATGAAATCCGCAAAACTGTATTCCATTGGGCGTTGCACCTTGTTATCATTCGTTGATTTTAACAGTGCCTCAAACATCTTGTAACCAGTTTCAAGGTCAACCAGCAAGTCTGAACGCAGGCTATCATTGCTTACAAGTGATTCCTGCTTAGTGTTTGCCTCCAAAACCAGAGGCTTAATTTTTGTATTGGTAAAATCTTGTTTCTTTTTCATTTTTTATTTGAGATTTAAGCACTTTCAATTAGTGTTTTTTTAGCTTTTAGCTAATAAAAGCTAAAATTTTAAGATTTTCTAAGTGGTACTTCGTAAAGTCCTACTTGTAAATCACCATTTACACCAGCACTACCAAGGGCAAGCCCACAAGCATAATCATTTGAAGTGGCAGGAGCATACGTAGGAATACCGTTTGTAACAGTAGCAGCATAACTTTCTTTTACAAGCGTACCAATAGTAATGGCTGCACTTGCTTTTGCCTTGACGACATTAACAAAGTGGGTAGCCACAGTTACACGTTTGCTATCTGGGTCAATAGCTGTTACAAAACCAACTGTATTTTCGTGGCTAGTGGGCGTATCAGCTTCACCAAGGCTATTGATAATCACACTTGCACCAACAGGAAATGTTTTTCCTGTAGCAAGTGGGAAACTAAGGGCGAGTGAATCTTCTTTATAAAGCATAAAAATTAGTATTTAATAGCGTAATGCCAGCATTTTGCTAGGCGTTTCCGCTGGTGATTATTTACGTTTTTAGAGGAAAATGAAATTTTTACAATTTCATTGATTTTCCTTTGTATTTTTCTTGGTATTCTTCAGCACTTAGAAGCGAAACAAGAGGTATTTCCTCAGTAACGGAGCTACGAAAATCAATATCTTTTCCGCCACAGGTTTTACAATTTCCTGCAAATTGTTCCATCAAATTTGCACCGTATTGAAGACCAAAAGCCTGCAATTCCTTTTCATCTGCTTTTTCAATAAGTGAAATAATGGCTTCTTGTGCCTTATTTCCTTGTGAAACTTTGTAAAGTCGGATTACTTCTGTTTTTTGCAGGGAAATATGATTGTCGTATTTTTCAGCTTTTTCCTTGAAAGTTTCTAAAGAAAGTTCCAAACTTTGAAGTTTGTCTTGTGTTTCTTTGAGCGTTAAAGCAAGTGTTTGGCTTTCTTCAATATGTTTTTTAGCAAATGTTTCTGCTAAAGCAAGCTGACTTTCTGATTTTGATATTGTATCAGTCATTTTTTTAAGCCTTCTTTCTACTTCTGCAATAGCTTCAGCAAATGCTTCCGCACTAATTACGCCTTCTTCTTCTTTAATAAAAATAAAAGGTGATTTCCCTTCTTTGGCAAGGTTTACGACAGAAGCTCTATCAGGATTTATAGGCATACCATTGGAATCAAGAATTTTAGCGTAAGGGTCAGCACCAAAACCAACCAAAGAACACTCATAAATTTCGTGAATTTTCGTAACTTTTCTACATATCATTTTGCCATCTTTCCCAATTTTCCCAACATCATACGCAAATTCCCAATTAAGGAATTTTCCATCTCTATCTGTATAATCTTCAACGTGAGAAGGCGACCAGTCAAAGTCCACCGTAATAGAACAAGATTGAATTTCTGGAGGGCTTGAAGTGAGCGAACTTGCAAGTGATGGGTGTTTATTGGCATCAATTTTGAAAACAATATCAATACCTGCAGGCGTTTTGCCGTTGGATTCTGTCCATTTTGCGCTTTCAATCACGCCAATAATACTTTCCACGTTCCCCATTTCGTGGTTTTTGAAGGCAGGTTTACCAACAAGAAAATTAGTAGCATCTCTTAGGGCTGGAATGTCTGAAAAATCAGTAGCTTTCCACGAGTAGCCACCCACAATAGTAGCCGTAATAGCACGAAAAGCCACACGAATGTAATTTTCATTACCTGCAAGCGTTCCGCTATCACCTCCTGCTGAACCCTCTAAAGAGAGATTAGCTAATTCAGCTTGCGTTAGTGCGTTACTAGTTGCGTTAGTGTCGTATTTGTGTGTACTAGCTAGTTCTAGGCGTAATGTTGCTTTTTCAAGGACTGTTTCAGTTGGCATCTTGTTTCTTATTTGTATTCTGTCTTGGTGGCTTTTGCTTCTTTGAACACAAACATAATAAAAATA
>JANYGM010000296.1 GCA_025362415.1 bacterium | reverse complement strand
TGCCGTCTGCTTTAGCTGACGGTGCAAAAAACTTCAAGTGCCAAAACGAAAGTAAACCAGACTAGCCTGACGGCTATGGGGCATGCCCCATTGTTTATTTTGATATAATTTTAATTTACTGATTATCAACATTTTAGAAATTATCTTTTTCTTTTTTCGTAATATGTTCTATACCAAGAAGATGTTTTTTTGTAAAGTGCAAAAAAACTATCTTGTGGAAACATATTGACCCTAAAAATCTGAAAATAATCATCTTCTAGGTGCATTCCACCTGTATCTGTGGCAATAGCAAAATCAAAGCCTGCTTTTTTTGCGAGTGCTTTGAGGTCTTCATTTAGACTTCCATAAGGATAGGCAAATGAAATAATTTCTGTTTGTAGTGTTTCTTCTATGTTTTTTTTGGATAAAATCATTTCTTCAAACGCTTGCTCTGCGCTGATTTTTGTCAAATTTGGGTGCGTGAGTGTATGTGCGCCTATTTCCCAGCCTGCTTGTACAAAAGCCTGCTTTTGGGCAGTATTCATTAGCATATCTTTGTGGTCGCCTTTGTCTGCGTCCCAATAATTATAAGTGATATTTTCATCTCCAAGTAAATAGATAACTCCTTTATAACCAAAGTTTTGCATCATTGGCAACAAATTGGTAAAATTATCTTCATAACCATCATCAAAAGTCAGAATAATAGGTTTTTTAGGTATTGGCATACGCCCTTGAATGAGTTTTGTATTCCCTTCAGCTATGTTTTTGTAATCTACAAAAGTGATAGGAGTAAGCCCTCGTAAACGAAAAAAAGTCAAATGTTTTTTAAAATTTTCTTTGGTAACAAAAATGCGGTTGGGTGATTCTATTGGCTTATCAGGGATTTTGTGGTACATCAAAATAGGAATATAGGCAGGAAACAGCTTTTTCATTCGTACAGAACGGTAAATTTGCATTATTTGCTGATGTACGTTTTCAATAGAATAAAGTACTTTTATTTGTGTTTTAAGACTATTTTGAGCGTTATTTTGTAGATTTTCAGAGGTTTTTTTATTTTGATGTAAATTTTCTAAGAAAATGAATAAATCTTTTCTTATTTGCTCAAAATTATGATAATTGGTATTTACTTTTGGTAAAATATCTCCAAAATTAGTGTCAATGGCATTTTGTAGAAAAGTATCTAAAACCACCCCCAGCCCCTCCTTAGGAATGAGGGGAGCTTGTTCCCCTCCTTGAAAGGAGGCGTTAGGGGTGGTTTTTATGTTATTTTCGTCAATAATTCCTACATAACACGCCTCTCCCACCGCCAAAATAGGTTTTTCAAGGTACAAAGTTTCTATTGCCACACGCCCAGCACCTATCACGAGTTGCGCCTCACGTATGTAAGCAGGCACATCAGCCGTAAAACCCACTTTTTCAATAGCATTTGGGTATTTTTGGAGCAAATCTGTAATAGCTTTATTGCCTTTGGGATTAAAATTTTCTAGTTCTCCACCAATAAGTTGAATAATAATAGTTGGATATTTTGCCAATATTTCTGGAAAAATATCCGCCAATATTGTCGCAAAAACATCACCTTTGATGCCATTAAATCTACCAATAAAAGCTATTTTGACACTATTTTTGTTGTTTTTTTGATTATTCTCTTGATTATTTCCTTGATTATTTTCTATTAAATTTTTATCCAAGTGAGCAAAATCAAAACCGTTTGGCAAAACCGTTATTTTTTCAGGTTTCATTTTGACTTCTTTGATAAGATGTTCTTTCAAATTGGGGCAAATAGCAATGATTTTGTCGCCATAAATGTCAAAAAGGCTTGTAGAGGTATGTAGATGCTGTCTTCCGTGAATAGTAGAAACAAGAGGAATTTTTTTACCCAAAATTGCAAAATACGAAAGCCAACTTGCAGCCCTAGAATGTGCGTGTATGATGTCTATTTGATGTTTTTTGATAATTTTCCGTATAAAACGAATATTTTTAAATCTTTGGATATGGTCACGTTTTGAAACAGGTAAACCATAAGAAATAGCTTTAAAACTATCTTTTAAACTATTTTCACTTAAATTATTTCCTAGATTTTCAGTATCAGAAATAAGTATAACATTATGATTTTCAGCTAGTTGTTTTTCTGTGAGCGCAAGTGCATACGCCACAGAACCTGCAAAAAAAGTAGAAGATAAAATATGAAGAATATTCATTTTATGAATGGGAGATTTTCTCAAAAATGATAGTATTTATTTTAGTATCCAAAGTTAATTCATATAAATGATCATTTTTTATACATTCTACTACTTTTTTGTATAAATTTGCTTTGGATTCATCTGTAATGTTTTCAGAGCCTAATGTACCTGTTTTTGGGTGAATAAACATTAAATATAATTTTTCATCTTTGATAATCAACAAAAAATACACTCTAAATCCGCCACTTCCATTTAGGCGTTTTTTGATGTAAGGAATTTCATTATTATTGTTTAATCTAGTCCCAGATGATAACTCTTCCACAGATTTATCAAAAAAGTAATCAATAATATCTTTTTCAATTGATTTATATGATTTTTTACTTTTCATTTTTTCAAAGGCAATCTTAAACTCTTCAAGACAAAAAATATTCATTTATTTAACTAAATAAGAGATAATTGTTTGGTAGTAGCCTTAAAATCAGGCATTGCAGGCAGAAAGAAAAACACAGATTCTAAATCTTGGTAGGTTTCTCTTAGCTCGTTGATAGCATTTTTAAAATTTTTAATCTCATTTTTTGCTATTTTTTTACGTTTTAGCGTATTTAGCGTGTTATATTGGCGGATAAGAGAAGAATAAGTATCTTTCATACAAGCTATTAAATCATTGATAAGCAATAAGTTATGTTCTTCTAAATCATTGTACCAAGTAAGTTTTTCTATTTTTGTATTAAATAGATGTATGGTTTCTGTTTGGCTAATTAGTTTTTTTTTA
>JANYGM010000293.1 GCA_025362415.1 bacterium | reverse complement strand
CATTTTGGGTTCTGGAACTTCGCAAGGTGTGCCTGTAATTGCTTGTAACTGCGAAATTTGCAAATCTTTGGATTATAAAGACAAACGTTTGCGCTCGTCTATAATGATAGAAATAAATGATAAAACTTTTATAATAGATACTGGGGCAGATTTTCGTCAGCAAATGTTACGTGAAAATGTCAAAAAAGTTGATGCTATTTTCTATACACACGCCCACAAAGACCATACAGCAGGAATGGACGAAATCCGCTCTTTTAACTTTAAAAATGAAAAAGATATGCCTATTTATGCTACAGAATTTGTAGTAACACAACTTAAACAAGAATTTGCTTATATTTTTTCAGAACACAAATACCCAGGCGTACCCAATGTAGAAGTGAATATCATTGAAAATCAGCCTTTTGAAATAGATAATATACTTATTACACCCATTGAAGTAATGCACTTTAAGTTACCTGTTTTGGGATTTCGCATAAATGATTTTACCTATATTACTGATGCTAATTTTATTTCACCAACAGAAATGGAAAAAATAAAAGGAACTAAAATACTTATTATCAATGCTTTGCAACGAGAAACACATATTTCTCATTTTACATTAGCGCAAGCCTTAGAAATAGTAGAAATTATCCAACCTGAAAAAGCATATTTTACACATATTAGCCACAAATTAGGCACTCACGCTGCTGTAAGCCAAGAACTTCCCAATAATGTTTTTTTAGCTTATGATGGGCTTAAAATAATTTTGAATTAGGAATTGTGAATTGTGAATTAAATACAAAACGTTTATAATCAACAATTTAAAAATACAAAAAAAGACATAAAAACACAATTAAATGTATTTTTATGTCTTTTATGTGTCTATGCGGTGAAAAAATTATTTTAGCAAAGCTAATTTTTCTTTCATTCTTCTCATTGCTTCTTTTAATTCTTCATCAGAGGCTGCAAATGAAATACGTACACATTCTGGCGCACCAAAACCTTCACCATCAACAAGTGCTACGTGTGCTTCATTGAGCAAATACATACAAAGGTCGTTAGAAGTTTTGATAGTATATTTGCCATCTGTTTTACCAAAAAAGGCACTTACATCAGGGAAAATATAAAAAGCACCTTGTGGAATGTATGTTTTAATGCCTTCAATGTCTTTGAGAAGAGATAAAACCAAATCTCTACGGCGCAAATAAGCAGTTTTCATTTCTTTTGTAACACTCATATCACCCGTAATAGCGGCATAAGCTGCTTTTTGTGCAATAGAACAAGTTGCAGACGTAAATTGTCCTTGCATTTTGATACAGGCATCAGCAATTTCTTTGTTTGCACCAATATAACCCACACGCCAGCCTGTCATAGCATAGCCTTTTGAAAAACCATTGACTGTAATAGTCTGATTTCTAACATTTTCAAATGCTCCAATACTAAAATATTCGTCTTCAAAACAAATATATTCATATATTTCATCTGCAATAATGAAAATATCTTTATGCTCTGCAATGATGTCTGCAAAGGCTTTTAGCTCACTTTTTGTATAAACCGTTCCTGTCGGATTGCTAGGAGAGGAGTACATAATAGCTTTTGTTTTGGGCGTAATAGCGGCTTTTAGCTGTTCTGGAGTAACTTTAAAACCATTTTTTATATCTCCATTCACTATAACTGCCTTACCTTCAGCAAGTTGTATCATAGGAATATAGCTTACCCAATAAGGCGCAAGCACTATCACCTCATCATTAGGATTAACAATAGAAAGCACCACATTGATAAGAGATTGTTTAGCTCCTGTAGAAACTACAATATTTTCAGCTTTCCACGTCAAACCGTTATCTCTGCTAAGTTTTTGGGCAATAGCCTCACGAAGTTCTGGGTAGGCGGCAACAGGCGTGTAAAACGTAAAATTGTCGTCAATAGCTTTTTTTGCGGCTTCTTTTATGTGCGCAGGCGTAAAAAAATCTGGCTCTCCCAAACTTAATTTAATGACATCAACACCTTTTGCTGCCAATGCACGAGCTTTTGCAGCCATTTCTAGCGTTTGAGATTCTTCTAAATTGATTATTCTTTCTGAAAGGACTTTTTGCATAAAAAGATTAGTTTTTTGAGATTTTAAACCACCCCTAGCCCCTCCTTAAAAAGTAGGGGGACATTTTTGATGTTTTTTTGATGAATGTTGATAAAAATAAGCGGTGCAAAGATACAAAAAAAGTGTTTGAAAACAATTTGAAAACAAAAAACCTGCAAATAATTGAAAATTTGCAGGTTTTGATTATTATTTTGTATTTTGTATTAAAAAATTTTGTACCTCGTACTTCAACCCTCGTACTTATTTTTTGGTTGCTGATGCTTCAGAAAAGCGTTTTTCAGTCAAAAATTCAGTATCATTGAGTGTATTGAGGAAGGCAATAATTTTAGTTTTTTCGTCTGCATCAAGCGTAATTCCAAGTGAGCCATCAGTTTTTTTTAATAGATTATCCAAATTAGCGTGATTAACTACACCACTTGCGTAATGCTCCAAAACCTCTTCTAATGTAGTAAAACGTCCGTCGTGCATATAAGGTGCAGTAAAACCAATATTTCTAAGGCTTTGCACTTTGAATTTTAGTTTGTCACTTTCTTGTGCTGTTATCCTAAAACGCCCTTCATCATTGATACGAGGATTTATTGGCAAGCCATTACTTCTAAAACTTTGGTCAGTAAAAAGGCTTCCAGAATGACAAGAAGCACATTTTGCCTGAAAAATCTGCATTCCTGCAAGTTCTGTTGCGCTCAAATTTCCGCCTGTTTCTTGTCTGACATATTTATCATAACGAGAATTAGCAGATACCAACGCCACCATAAATTGAGAAAGTGCTTTATTAAAGGTCTGTGTATTGATTTCTGTGCTACCAAATGCCTTTTCAAACAGAGGCGGATATCTGGTTGTATTGCGCAATTTTGTCAAAACATTTCCTAATCTTTCGTCCATTTCTATAGGATTTTGGATAGGTGCAATAGAAAATAAATCAAGATTATTCACGCCGCCGTCCCAAAAAAAATCAAACTGAAAAGCCATATTCTGAATAGTTGGCGCATTTCTTGTCCCTAATTTGTCATCAATTCCGTGACTAAAATTATGCCCGTGATGCGTAAACGCAGACGTTTGTTGGTGGCAAGTGCCACAACTAATAGTTCCATCTCTAGAAAGCAAACCATCATAAAACAAGGCACGTCCCAACTTAAAAGCATCAGAATTAAACTGATTATTAGTAAAATTATAGGCAAAAGCAGGAAAATTAGCGGGCTTTATGAGTGTCATAGGCTCTTCTGTTGCTACAACAGGCACATCTGGCGTTTTTGTTTTGCAAGAAGGAACTAAAAATAGCAACAAACAGATATAAACAGTATTTTTTATATAATTTTTCATAAAATTGTATTTTATAAATTCATAACTAAAAACAAAACCTTCAAAGTTTTAATTCCTTAATAATCAAAATATTAACAAAAGAAAACCTTGAAGGTTTGAAAACTTCTAAAAAATATTATTTAGGATTTGTATGGATATGCCCAAAACTAAAAACGTCATTTTGATAGTTGCTAACAAGTTTTTGAATTATTGTTGAAGAAGGCATCATTGCAACAGAATTTGTTGCAATACTCACTCTATTATCAACACCAGCAATATTTGCCCCAAAAATTTTCAAAGCATCAACCTTTAAATGAATTTCTGTTTCTGTACCATTACGTACTTGCGCCACAGTATTTTTAAAAGGAACAGTTACTTTACGAATATTATTAGTTGAAACAGTACTATATCCACCAAAACCTCCTACGTGATACTGAAAAACATTATTTGTAGCAGTAGAAACTGCAGAAGTTCCTTCAAACATAGAAAAAATATAGCCTGAATTCCAATCCCAATACATATCATTAGTAAGGTCTAGCGCACCTGTACGCTTGTCTATGGGCGCACAACTACGCAAACTATCCACTCCCACAGTAAAGGTAACAGACTGATAATCACCTTCTGGCACGTTCTTTAGTTCTGCCATTTGAGATGCTGCTACATCTTCTTTGATAAGAAAATAACTATCATCTTGTGCCACTGTAAACACTGTTCCATCAGCTTTTTTCAAAGAAACATTACTGATATAATACATTAACTTAGTAACTTTGAAAGTTTCACTAGAAGAATTTACATAGTTGGTATTAAGTGCCAAATCAGCACTTCCAGCCACATTGTCAAATTCAACTATTACAGTTGGTGCAACAGAAGAAGTTGGGTCATTTTTTTTGCAAGAAGTGATGCCAAATGCCAAAATAATGGCAAAAAACGAAACGAAAATATTTTTATTTTTCATTAGAATTATTTTTTGAAATTGAAATAAATTATATGTACTAAAAAGTACGGCAAAGCAATTCACTTTTTATAAATACTTTTATAAAAATGAATGTTTGAGCAAATTGTTTATTTGCCATCAGCAATGTATTTATCTGTGCATCTGTGGCAACTAAACAATTTGCTCAAACATTCATTTTTATAAAAGTATTTATAAAAAGTGAATTGCTTTGCCGTACTTTTTAGTACATATAATTTATTTCAATT
>JANYGM010000261.1 GCA_025362415.1 bacterium | reverse complement strand
TCTTTATTGATGTTGTGCAAAAGTTCATTTGCAGACATTTCTTCAAGATGATTATAAGCAGAAGTTGCTTCTGTAAAATTCATTTTTAAGTTTATTTTGGGTTGTTCTGAATACTATTCTATGCGCCACTTGTCGGTCGTCCCACCCCAATATATCTAAGTTTGTGGGGTATAAAATATTTGGTTATCAACAATTTATATTTTATTCAAAAAAATGTCCATAATGTTAATAATCAAGCAAGTATTTACTTCGTATCTCATACCTCACACTTCAAAAAATGGCTACTTTTTTCCTAATAACTTTTCCTTCATATTCAAAAGAAAAAACGTACATTCCATTAGCAAAAGTGCTAATATCATACTCAATATTATTCACACCTTTTGAAGATAAGGTACTTTGTTGTATTTGTTTTCCTGTCATATCATAAATAATAAAATTGATATTTACACTTGTACTACTCTCTGGCAAAAAATAACGTAAAGTAATTTTATTTTGTGCGGGATTTGGGAACGGCTCAAAAACTACAAATTCATTCACCAAAGAATTACAAACTTTATTATTAGTAAGATTTGCATCTATTCTAATTATTTTGGCGCAAATAAAACTAACTTTTTCCAAATCTAGACTTGGAATAGTTGTATTTAAAGTAATTATTTTAGAAGAATTAACCACCATATTTGCTGTTATTTTTTCTGTAAATAAAAATTTATCATCAGCATAAATATTAACAGAAAAAGTATCAATAGGCGTATTTCCGAGATTTTTTACAGAAATTTCTACTATTTTGTTAGTGTTTTGGTCTTTTAATACAAGTTTTTCTAGTTCAATTTCTGTTATTTGCGTTCCTACAAAAATATTTTTTATCATTTTTTGATTACAACCATTTGTACTAAAAAGGCGCAAAGTAACATCATAAAAACCCTCTCTCATATACGTATGTGTAGGATTTAAGGCATTTGTAGTTGGCGTTCCGTCTCCAAAATCCCAAGAAAATGAATTACTTGTGTTAGTTGTATTACTTAAATTAGTAAAAAGTAGTTCTTTATTATCTCTAATCCTATTTTGAAACCTAAAATCAATGTTTTGGATAGGTAAAATGCGTATTTCTTTGGTAATTTTTGTTTCACAATTAGAGGCACTACGCACTGTGAGCGTAATATCATACAAACCTTCAATATCAAACTTGACACTTGGATTGCGTAATATAGACACTCCTGCGCCTTCAAAAGTCCAATTCCATTGTGTAAGCGTGCCTATGCTGGTATCTGTGAGAGCAATATTTTCACCTACGCAAGCCGTAAGTGGCATATTAAAATTAGCAATGGGCGCACTAATTATCTGAATAGTTTTGCTAATGGTACTAGTACAACCGCCTTTATCTTTTACATCTAATTTGATGGTATAAGTGCCATTTGTGGTGTAGATTTTTTCAGGATTTGGGAACGGAGAATAAGTGCCATCTCCAAAATTCCAGTAATAACCTGTTACTGGGTCAGCAGGCAAAATAGAGAAAATAGTTTGGTCTTGAAAGTTAATTTTCTGCCCTACACAAGCATTAGAAACATTATTAAAGCCTGCCGTAATACCTAAGGAAACTTTTACTTGTTTGGTTTGTGTAGTCACACAACCGCCTATACTCATAGCGGTGAGCGTTACATTATAAGTGCCACCACTTGCGTAAGTGTGTGAGGGAGCTTGCAGGGCAGAATTTGGCGTGCTATCTCCAAAGTTCCAAGTCCAAGACGAAATATTAGTAAAATTTCCTATACTCTCATTGACAAACTGAATACTGCTTCCAACACACGTAAAAGCATCTTGTTGTTTGGCAATAATGGCAGTATTATCTAAATTTGCTTTAGAAATATAAGAATTGAGCAAATTGTTACTTGCATCAAAAACATCAAGGGTAATCATTTTTTCTCCTATTTCATTATAAGAAATAGGGGGAGGAGTAACTAGTGTAGAACCACCAGTAGGAGAAATATCACAAGTATTGGGAAAATTGAGATGGTACATTTTGCCTCCACCTAGGTAGGCGGTATATATTCCCATAAATTCATTTTTGTATCTGATAAGGGAAATACCATTAATATAATTTTCTCTAGGATTACTAAGCATATTTGTTATTGTTGGAATAATACTTATGTTTCCATTAGTAAAAGAGAGTGTTTTTATTTGCCCATTAGTGGTTGAAGGAATAATTAGGCGCAAATCTGTTCCCTCTTGCAAGATTGCCATACTATAAGTGCCACTAGGAGCATAACTAGTGAGATTTGTAAGTGTTGGAGTATTCGTAATACTTGTACCAAAATTAGCGGCAAGTATCTGCCCAGCGGCTGTGCCAGATATTGAAAACATTGTTAAATTATTGCTACAATCTATGTAAGGCTCTATCTCTCCTATTGACTGTTGTGTAGGGAAAACTACTGTACTAACAAGATTAGCACTTGTAACTGCGTTGTTAGGGGAGTTTCCAAAGTCAAAAAGTAATAATTTGTAGCCTGTTGCGGGAGTATCCTCAGAAACTGCTAATATAAAATTACCATTATATTTGAACATATAAAGTCCCCAAGGTGTATCTATATTACTAGCAATACCACTAAGATTTGTTGCAGTTGGCGCAATATTTTTGAGAGAATTTCCAAAATTTAATTTAATAATTTTGGTATTAGGGCTTCCACTATTGTCTAGTCCTGTATAATTGCTAATAAAACAAAACCAGTTTCCAGCGTGTTTCACAAAAGATAGATAAAAGGCATACCTGCCAAATAACCCACCTACGTTACCTAAATCTGTTACAGCAAGCACTTGATTGGCAGTAGGATCTGTGCCTAAATCAAATCTGTAAAGTTTGCGTGTATCTTGGTCAGTAAAAAACATTAGGTATTCCCCATTTTCTTCCAAAATAACGGGTTTAGAGAGATTATTAGAACCTAATATTTGTCTTGCAAGTGGCATTTGTTCCACACTTTGCTTCAAATTCTCGTTACAAAAATCCCATTCGTAGCGTGCTGCACCACTTTGCGGATTAGTGAGATT
>JANYGM010000218.1 GCA_025362415.1 bacterium | reverse complement strand
CTAAAGCAGACGGCAAAGATAAAAAAGTGAACAGAAATATCTTTTTTCTGTATTTTTATTTCCATTGCCGTCTGCTTTAGCTGACGGTGCGGAGATTTTTGAGTGCCTAATTTTGTGCTAATTTAATGTCAAAAAGCGGGGGAACTTGCCCCCAGCCTTCTGAACAGCCTACCCTAAGGGTCAATGCTGTTAAGCTAAGGATTAAAAAGCAAAATTAGATACTTCACGAATAGCCAGAGGCTTTCGTGAAGTTAGTCGGATAGAATAAAAGCGTTCAAATGCGTAAATGACGCATCTTTTACACTCAAAAATAATTTCTTCGTAGCAACTAACTTCACGAAAGTCAGGGACTATTCGTGAAGTTTTCCTTAGCTTAACAGCATTGGGGGTTAGGGGTGGTTGAGAAATATTTTATCATAACTAATTGATTATCAAGATATAAAAACTCTAATTATGAATTATGAAATATTTTTTGTATTTAAAATTCCTAATTCACAATTTCTAATTATTTAAACCGTAATTCCTATTACCAAAACGTCATCAGTTTGTTTGGTAGTACCTCTCCAATCTTCAAATGCTTTGTCTAATGCTTGTTTTTGTTGTTCCATTGGCATAATGGCAGTTTCTGTGAGTAGTTGGCGGAAACGTGAAGAAAGGAATTTGCTATCTCTAGTACCTCCAAATTGGTCGTGAAAACCATCTGAAAAAATGTATAACTTGTCGCCTTTTTGTGCATCTATTTCGTGTTGCTCAAAGAATTTATCATCATATTGATTGCTTCCAACAGGGAATTTTGAACCTCTCACAGAAGTATTAAAATTATTAGAAACAATATAGAGGGTGTTTTTAGCAGCACTAAAAAGTATTTTATCATCTATAAAAACAAGTACACAAACGTCCATACCATCATTTATGGCATCATCTTTGGTGTTTTTATTAAGGTTTTCAATAATTCTGGCATCTAATTCGTGCAATATAAGATTTGCTTCATATATCTTTGAATAAACGACAATTTCATCTAAAAAAGTATGCCCCAAAATGGTCATTAGTGCCGCAGGAACACCGTGACCTGTACAATCTGCACCCACAACCACACGCACATTCTCTCTTTTATTTTCGTAAAACCAATAAAAATCACCACTCAAAATATCTTTTGGCTTAAACAGCACCATAGCATCAGAAAAATAACCTTTAATCACGTCTATATCACCCAAAACGGCATTTTGGATTTTCTTTGCATACACAATACTACTCGTTATTTTTGCGTTTTTATCTTCTACAAGTATTTTTTGTTGTTCAATTTCAATGTTGGCAAGTTGGAGCGCAAGACGTGCTTTTATTTCTTTTATAGTCAAATCATAACGAAATTTGATAAGCATTATCATCAAAAAACCAACTATCATCAATAAAAAACCGCCTTCTTCCAAAAATAATTTCTTATCTAATTTTGCATTCGCAAAAAGAAAAATAAGGCTCACCACAAGAGAAAGTGCTATTACGAACACAGAATACACCCAACGCCACAACACAAACATAGATGCACCCACAAAAAGTGCCATATAATTAAGGCTATGCCCAACAATATCTTTATTTTCTATAAGGAAAAATGTATAAGCATTTTGAACAGAAATCAGCGTAAAAGGGACAAAAATAACAATAAAAGAAGGGAATTTGTACTTTCTTTCTCCAAAAATCATAGAAAGAGAAACCACAGCCACAAACAATCTAATACAAAGTATTTGCAAAAAATGGTCAGGGATATTGATATAGTCAGTTATGGCAAAAAGAGGGTCAAGAATAGCCGCTATCCAAGCCCCTGCAATATGGTATTTTTTTGATGTTTCTTCTAATTCTAATTGAACTTCTTTGTCAGAAATAAGTGAGAGCATATATTTTGTTATTTGTTATTTTCAACAAAATTACGAATAAAGACTGTAATACCAAATAAAATTTTCTGATACTAATTTTTTTGTGGTGTAGAAATTATTGATATTTAAAGTTAGATAACGACATTGATAAATTGTATTCAGCCCCAGCGGGGCAGTATATTTATAGGAAAATTAAGTGTATTTTGTATTCCGCTCCAGCGAAGCGAGATATTTATAACAGTATGATTGTTTTTATATACTGCAAACGGGAAGAATTTCGGATTTTTGCCCCAACCCCAAAGGGGCTTTTAATACATTTACGAGAATTTATTTTGTATTAAAGTCCCCTTGCGCTACGCTAGGGATTTAGGGGCAACAGAAGCAATTTTTGTATTTTCCGAAATCCTTCCCGTTCACAGTATAGCTCTTTGGTTTATCAAGGATTACGAAAAAAATAACAAATTAACAATGTCGCTATCTAAGTATTGATAATCAGTAAATTGTAATTGTATCAAAATAGGCTATGGGGCATGCCCCATAGCCGTCAGGCTAGTTCATTTACTCTTGTTTAGGCACTTGAAGTTCTTTGCACCGTCAGCTAAAGCAGACGGCAGAAGGATTTTTTAAGAAGTATGATAATTATGCGGTTTCTGTGCGTAATGGTATTTCGCTTGCTAATCAGGGCGGAGA
>JANYGM010000199.1 GCA_025362415.1 bacterium | reverse complement strand
TCCTTAGGAAGGAGGGGAGCAAGATTCCCCTCCTTCCTAAGGAGGGGTTAGGGGTGGTTACAAAATATTTTTTTATAACTAGTTGATTATCAAGATATAAAAACTCTAATATATTGTTTGGATTCAAGGTGTATTTATAACCCTCTACAAACCTTTCAGAAAGTGTATGTATTTTCGTTGTTGCAGCATAAAAAAGTGGTAATTTATGCTCAAAATCTCTCAAAAACTGCTCTGAAACAGTTTGAGATAGTGCAATAGAATACCAAATAGTCCACTGATCTTGTACATTAAACGCTTCAATTCTGAATAAATGTTTACGTACAAAAGCCTCATCTTTTCTATCAAAACGAAGTACATTTCCCCAATTGACATTTTCAGCTATTTTTTCCAAAAAATCCTTAGAAAGGTTGAGTGTAGTTATTTTATTTCCCCACTCAAAAAGATGTTGATAGGTGAGTAAAAAATCTTCTGAAAGAGTTTCTTTATTAAATAATCTAGTCAAATTACCTTTGTATTTCCCCAGAACAAGTGCATCAGCAGGAATATGAGAATTTATAGGTGTTTTTATCCATTTGATTTTTTTAGCACATTTTACCATTATTTCAACAGTGAGTGCTTGATTTTCAGAGATAATACTCCAATCTAATAAATCTGCATTTTCCAAAATAAATTTTTCAGAAAGTTTATTATTTTTAGCAAGGGATTTGAAATCTGCTTGGTTTTTATTTTTGAGGTCTATAACCTCGTTTTTATCATTAAAAATAATGTCAGACATAAGAAAATAGTTGATAAGATGTAATACCAATATACTATTTTAATAGAAAAAAATGAAAAATAAGACTTTAAACATTTTTAAAGCGTTTTCAATTTATTTTTTGCATTTTGATTATTAGGATTTTTCTCTAAAGCCATTAAATAATATTGCTTTGCAGCTACTTTATTGTTATTTTTGAGAAAAGCTTCTCCCAAACTATCATATACATTTGCCATATCAGGATAAATCAAAAAATTGATTTTAAACACTTCTAAAGCCTCCTTATTTTTGTTCATTTTCATCAAATTATAACCTATATTGTTCAAAATAGTATTATTAAATCTACTTTCTTTGGAGAGGACATAACCATTTAATTTTTGCAAAAAAGCATCAAAATTTTGTGAATTAAAATATTTTCCAAGCAAAATAATTGGGTCGTTGTACTGCGCAATATTCAAAACATTAAATTGTTTGTGTTCTCCACCAACTGTTTCTGCCAGTAGTTGAAGTGCCATATTGAGCGTATTCGCACTATTTCCAAAGAAAACTACACCTGCCTGCTCGTCTGGGAAGCCCATCATATACGCCTTTGAAGTACCCAAATCTCCCCAATGCCAAAAGGCTCTGCCCGCCTTTGAGTCATAAACGCCCACACCCAAACCCCAAGACAAAGAAGCTAAATATCCTGTTTTTGCGGTGCTTTGCGGTTGCCACATTTCAGTATATAAATCCTTCCTTAAACCCTCTTGATTAAGCATAGAAGCCAAAAATTTGCCATAATCTTCTCCATTCGTAACGAGGGTATAAGAACCATAAGGCTTAAAATTTCGGTTATAATAAACGGTATAGCCTTGACTTCCGTGAGCAAAACACATACGAGGTGCAAGGCTATCCGCCCAAATCATATGGCTATTTTTCATATCCAAAGGCTCAAAAATATAGCGTTGCATCAGCAAATCAATACGTGTGTTGGCTAGTTTTTCTATGATAAGTTGCAGATAACCAATGCCTTCACCAGAATAACTCATATCTGTTGCAGGCTCAAAAGCAAGTGGCAAACCATAATAATTACGTCCATTTGGAAAGCCCGTAGAATGAGAAAGGCACATTCTAGCGGTTATTTTGCGGAAACGTGGGTCGTTTATTTTGTAAAATAAAAATTCTGCTTCAATGGTTTTTTCACTCACATAACGCACAAGCGGCGTATCTAGGGCTATTTTGCCCTCATTGACCATTTGCATCACCACATACGAAAACATTGGTTTGGTCAGAGATGCCGCTTCAAAAAGAGAATTGGGCGCAACTTTTTCTTTGGTTTGAAGGCTTTTTATACCAAAATTTTTGCTCCAAACCAATTTTCCTTTTTGGATAACGCCAACAGAAAGCGCAGGAACACCAGCACTATCCATCATTTGGGGAATACGAATATTGAGTGAGTTAGTATCTAATTTTGATTTCAAATCTTGGGCTATTGCCTCAAAACTGAATAAAAATAGACAAAAAAGTGTTATTTTTCTGATGTATTTTATCATTCTAATTGACTGAAAATGAAAAAAATTTTTGTTTAAGTAAACAAAGATACAGAAAAATAATTTAGAAATAAGGTTTAAATAGTGTTATTTATTTTGAAATTATGGTTTTAGCAATCTTGTTTCCAAAATCTCTTTAAACTTGCGTAAAACGGCTATAATCTGTAATAAATTATCTTTATCAGTACAATTATAAGGTTTTGAGATGCAATAAGTTCTGTCTATCATTACGTAAAATTCCCATTCTCGTCCAAAAACAGTACAACCATACATTGGTTTTCCGTTATTATTTTTTTCTTGTGCAATCAAAAGAGCTTCTAAAAGTTGCCCTGTAACATCTCCTTTGGGGTCTTTGACTTTTTTATATTCTTGGAAATAGAAATAAGGTGTTTCTGGAATTTCCAAAATACCTTTTGCTATCATCATATCCGTTTTTACTTTTAAGAAATTATTTTCAATAGTTGCCTCAATAGTGCTTTCATAGTAGGTTTTGTATTCATCAGTTTCTCTCAAATGCCCCAAACGCAAAATAAAAGCTATTAAATTCATTTTTAGCATTTCTTCATTCCAACCACCAATTTTTTCTGCCAAATCTACAAAAACATCATCAAACAAATACTGTTCTCCTGCAGTAAGTATAGTTTGTGTTTGTGTAAGTTCTTGCATAAGAGCGTGTTGGTTATTTCCTACAAGTCTTTTCAAACCAAACATCTTAATTAGTTCTGCTTCACCATATTGTTTAATTTTCTTTGCCATAATTGTAGTATATTGTTAGTAATGACGGCATTAGTTCAATATTTTTTATAAATTCAAATAATTATTTATTTCAGTAAGAGCCTCTAACGCACCTTTGGATATGCCTATATTAGGTGTTTTAATAGCAAAATCTTTAGGATTTATTCTAATGATATTGGCATTATATTCAGTTTTCAACATTCTTGTTTTGATTCTAACTGTCTGTACGTGAGGTCCAGAACCTATTTCAAGTACAAGTATATTTTTGCCTTGATTATCTTCCAAAAATGCTTTAAATCTTCCTTCTTGTTCTTTTGAGTGCGTATTTATGTAAGAGCTATCACGAAACATATACACATTTGGGCGTGCCATTACGTTGCTATATGGACACATAGGATAAAATCCTTTTTCAATATTTTCCAATATTTCTATAGGATTTTGCTGATTTTTCCATACTTTTTTGGATAATTTAGGGTCAGAACTCTGAAAATATTCTAGAGTTCCGTGTAATTCTCTTACTTTATTTTCATCAAAACCTGCTTTTTGAAAATGACCATCAATATTAGAAGTAAGTGCAAAATAATCCAGATTGTAGTATTTTATCCAATTTTGAATGATAAAAAAGCCATTATGTGGGGTTGTAGTAGCATATTCGTTCATTCTTGTAGCAAATAATTTCCAACTGTAGGCTGGATTTTGTAAAAAGGCATCAGGGTTTATTACTTCAAAAATACTTTTTTTATTATCTGTTTCCACTTGTCCCCATTGTCCGCCATTGCCACGATAATCCGCAAGTCCAGAGTCAATTCCCATTCCAGCACCAGAATTGATTACGAGGGCATCAGCATCTTCAAGCCATTGTTTTATTTTTTCAAAATCAACCATAATAACTTTGTTTTTACCCTCCTTTCTAAGGAAAGGTTGGGTGGTTAAGAAATAATTTATTATATAAACTGCTCATAATCAAACTATAAAAACTCTAGTATTCATTTAAAATCCATTGCAAAACTGCCAAAACCTCCGCAGGATTTTGAAGACTCAAACCAACATAATTAGGGTCAATAAAAATGGTATTTCCTTCTAATTTTAGAAAAGCCCACGAAAAACCTGCTGTTGTACAACCATAAATAGGCGTATAAGCAAGCCCAGCACGTTGGTTAAAAATACTTGCCGCATACATTTCAGCGGCACATTGCCCAAATCCGCTTTCTATTAAATCATTTTTAGCTTCTACCATACAAACCATAGGCGCATTGACTTCCTCCAAATATGGCTGATTAGCTATCATAAAATCACAACGTCCAGTAAGTTTTTTGGCTTTATCCACATCAAAAGTATAACCAGAAAAAATGCTAATTTTATTTTTATTTTTGCGCCTTAATTCCATCAAAATAGGCGTTACAATCATTTCAGACTTAGCTTTTTCAGAAGCCAAAGGCATACCCAACGCATCAGAAAGCTCATCTAATAAACGCTTACTAACGTCAAATTTTGGTATAATTGGAGGCAAAAAAGGAACTTTACGCTGTTCTAAGCCAAAATCTTCTTTTAGTTTGTTGAGTGTGAAGTTATTATAAGCCATTAGTAAAATTATTCAATTTTTTTTCAATATCATTGATTTGCTTTTGTATGTCTGGGAGTTTTCTAAAAAGTGCTGTAGAACGCTGAAATTTCATTATTTCAAAAGCAGGATAGCCTTGTATGTTTTTGCCATCTTCTGTATCTTTCCCAACCCCTGACTGTGCGCCTACACTTGTACGGTTGCCTAACTTCAAATGCCCAGAAATACCTACTTGACCAGCAATAACGCAGTTTTCGCCAAGTTCTGTAGAGCCAGAAATACCTGTTTGTGCTGCAACCACAGTGTTTTTTCTAAGAATAACATTGTGCGCTATTTGTATCAAATTATCCAACTTCACACCCTCACAAATAAGCGTAGAACCCATTGTAGCGCAATCTATGACCGTATTTGCACCAATACTTACATTATTTTCTATAATGACATTTCCTATTTGTGGAATAGTTTTGTAGCTTCCATCAGGTTGTGGCGCAAAACCAAAACCATCACTGCCAATCACTGCGCCAGAGTGAATAATACAGTTTTCACCAATAATTGTATCTGAATAAATCTTAGCACCAGCATAAATAATAGTGTTTTTGCCTATTTTGACGTTGTCGCCAATGTAAGTTTGAGGATAAATTTTGCAATTTTCACCTATTTGCGTCTTATTTCCAACGTAGGTGAATGCACCAAGATAAATTTCATCTCCAATTTGCGTATTTTCACCCAAAAAAACAGGTTGTTCTATGCCTTTTTTAGCAAAGGTTATGATTTTATGGTATTCTTCTAAAAGCAAAGAGAAAGCTGTATAAGCATCTTTAACAATAATAAGTGCCGCATTTATAGGTTGTTTTGGCACAAAATCCTCACCCACAATAACGGCAGTAGCATTTGTGGTGTAGATAAAAGGTTCATATTTGAGATTAGACAAAAACGCTATTTCTCCACTTTTTGCTTCTTGAATTTTACCTAAATTATTGATTTTTAAATTTTCATCTCCTTGGACTTTTCCGCCAAGTATGTGCGCTATTTGCTGTAAACTGAATTCCATATATTGCTATTCTATAAATTTGTACTAAATTTGCGTGATATTTATGTAATAATCAACGAATTTAGCATTATGGTAGTATGTAAGTTGATAATTTTACAAATTTAGTATTTTTATTCAGTTTCTATTAAAAATATTCTCAAAAACTAAACCATAATGAAAGCCTTTTACACTATTTTATTGCTGATTTTGTCAAATATATTTATGACACTTGCTTGGTATGGGCATTTGCAGGTCAAAAAAGTAAGTTTTTTGCAGGGATTTGGGCTTTTTTCTGTTATTTTGATAAGTTGGGGGCTTGCTTTCTTTGAGTATATTTTTCAAGTTCCTGCCAATAAAATTGGATTTAAAGGCAATGGTGGAGATTTTTCTTTATTTGAACTGAAAATTATACAAGAAATTATTTCTTTGGTTGTTTTCACCTTAATAGTTGTATTTGTCTTCAAAACAGAAAAACTAGCTTGGAATCACGCTGTAGGCTTCTTTTTGATAGTTTTAGCAGTATTTTTTGTATTCAAAAAATGGTAAAGTAAAATTTTATTTCAAGAAAAATGATAATCAAATTCGTAACAGAAAGAGTGATAGAAATTGAAGGTAATTCATTACAAAACACCAATTTTGATGGATTAGACTTGCATAGAGTGATTTTGGAGTATCTTGATGTCAGTAATTCTTCTTTTGTTGGAACTGATTTGAGAGGTGCTTTTTTGTATCAAGCCAATCTTACAAATTGTAATTTAAGCTCATCTAGCCTAATTACGGCTGATTTGAGAGGTGTAAACCTCACAAATGCAAATCTGCAAAATGCTAGAGCTATGAGTTGTTTATTTGATGGTTCTAATCTTCAAAATGCTAATTTTGAGGGAGTTAATATTTGTGACACAAATTTCACTAATGCAAATCTACAAAACGTAAATTTTAGTGGTGCTTTGTATGATAAAAATACTATTTTCCCAGAAAACTTTGATATTGGTAGTTTTGAAGGAGTTTTTTGTGTTTAATAATCTATTTTTTCATATCTTTTTAAGGGTTTGTAATGAGTTGTAAATAAAATTCTAATTTTGTATTTCTTAGTGCCTTCTTAGTGTGTATTTCTTAATGAACTTAGTGTTAAAAAGAAACGAACTAGGAAGTTATTTTCAATGTATTACTTTGTAATTTTTGTATCTCACATATACACCTTCAAAATCTATAATAGTGTCTTTTTGTATAATTTTTGAGTTACCAAAAGTGTCAATTTCATGAACAATCCTATTGCCAAAACTACTACTTATACTTGCAAATTCTCTTAGACTATCAGCCACAATTCTCGTAAATACTGTAGATGTGCCTCCATAAACCAAAAAAGCATCAATGCAGTTAAGTTCTTTGTTGTATTGCATATTTGGGTAGCCTTGTGAATTATGAATTGAAATTAATTTTTTATTTTCATTGTCATAAATAAACAGTCGTCTAACTTCATTTGCACTTCTTGCTGCCGTTGCAGAACGGTAAGTAAAATCATTGAATTTGTCGTTATTAAAATCCATTATTTCAGGTTCAATTCCATAAGATATTTGACCTTCATAGAAATAGGTATTTTGAAGAATCCAATTTTTTGTTTCCTTTGTATAAAACTTTATACTTACGCAGACACTATCAGAAACAAAACGCTTGATTATTTCAACTTTACTTTTGCCTTTTTCACCAATATTTAGGCTGTCCACAAAGCTTTCTATAATTTCTGCGTTGATTATAGTGTTTTTTTTAGACTGTGTATTATTTTCTTTTTTCTCTTGTTTTGTTGAACAAGAAAGAGAAAATAGGAAGAATATCAAAATTTGTAATTTCATTTTGAGTTTTTATAAAACTTTGATATTAGTAGTTTTGGGGTATTTTTTGTATTTAAATTGTTGTTAAGAAAGTGATCATAATAAATTGAAATTCAGAATATTATGACGCACTTTTATTGCAAAAGGTGTATATTTGTGCTGCAAAACATTAACATATCAGATCAGATGCAGAGCAAAAATACGCAAAAAAACAAAATAATAGCCGAAATAGTAAAAAATTATTTCAAAGAAGTTTATAGAGAAAGCTTTAGTGTCTTTGATGACCTAGAAAATAAATTAGGTGTTCTTGATTTTAATGAAAAAGAAGAAGAACAACTAAAAAGATTAGTTTCATTATTTTGCATTAGTCAAAGACAAAAGGAATATTTTTGCAGGTTACAAAGACTTAGCGGAGTTTGTAGAAAAGCTAAAAAGGTGATCCACTTGTTGCAAAAACGTGTACTATTTTGATACTTTTTTGGTGATTTTTTGGTAGATTTTGGCAAAAAAGTATCATTTTTGAAAAAGTAAAAGTGCCTTTAAACACGTTTAAAGGCACTTTTTTTTGGGCAAAGTGATCCGACAGTTTCTTATAATCTTGTTCAAAACCTCTCAAATACACTTTCTGTAAAAAAAAGTATTCAAAAGGCGTTTTTTGATAAACATAAAAACTTACTTTCCTACCTGCAAATAAGATTTTATTATTGCACACTACCAAAGCAAAACACACTACCAAAAACCCACCATACAAAATAATCAAAAACAAAACTCAATTATTTTACTTAAATATTGATTTTTCTGCGAAATACCAAAGTGAAAATATTTTTTTTTAGGCTAAATAGTGCCTGCAACGGGCGCAAAAGCATTTTTTAGGCTAAATAATGCCTGCAACAAGCGCAAATTTTTTTTTTAGGCTAAATAGTGCCTGTAACAAGCAAAAAAGCATTTTTTAGGCTAAATAGTGCCTGTAACAAAGTGAAATCTGTTTTTTAAGCCCAAAACAACACCCAAACGAACATATCCAACACTAAAAAAATAAAATCATTCAAAACAAAACAAAAAATACAAGAAATAGCATTTTTATTTTTGGTATTACTTGTTTTTGTATGTTCGTTTGGAATTTTTGCTACAATATCCAAACGAATAAAAAACGCCCAAATGAACAACTTTGAACGTGTTTTTTAGCTATTTTCTTATTCGTTTGGAGTTTTTTAATAATGCTAAAAAATTGTTAAAAAAAATCTTCTAAAATTTGTTTTTGCTAAATCCAAACGAATAAAAAACGCCCAAATGATAAGGTTTAAAGCACTTTTTAGGTTTTTGTATTAGTTGTTATTGTTATGTTCGTTTGGAATTTTTGCTATTTCCTGCATATAAAAACAGAAATTGCAAAGAAAAACAAACAGAAAAACAAACAATAAAAAATGAAAGATAATAATTTTAATCAAAGCAACAACGAGCCAACCGTAAGCCTTACGGTGAGAGTGCCGTACTCCTACAAAGAAAAGTTGTTAAATAAAGCAAGTAGTTTGGAAGTTACAATGTCCGACCTTGTTTGGAATATGTTGTATAAGGCAGAGGCAAGTCCCATCACTGAAATTTCTATTGATGAAACTAAAAAGCTACAAAGTGAAAAAAAATTATTAGTG
>JANYGM010000182.1 GCA_025362415.1 bacterium | reverse complement strand
CTTTTTAACACTAAGTTCATTAAGAAATACACACTAAGCAGGCACTAAGAAATACAAAATTAGAATTTTATTTACAACTTATTACTTACACGACTTTCGCAGAAGGTCTTATGCTTCTTTGCACATTTGTTTCATCTAAGCCAATATGAAAAAATGTACGATATTCCCTATAATATTCTAAGTAATAAATTGTTAATAATATCCTATTTCCCGTATTCAAATAATTATTTCTTACCGCAAAGGCGCAAAGGTAAGGCGCAAAGTACGCAAAGAAATATAAAAAACGTGCTGCTGTTATTCCTGCAAAAAACACTACTTTCCACATAATAGGGGGTGCTTTTTGCATATTGATAACCTGCCATTAAAGTCCCCACAAAAGAGGCACTTCTATTAGTGCCAATCACCACAGAAACAGGCATTTGAGGGAAAACAAGGAACATTATAGGCACTTGAATAAGTCCGCCACCGCCTACAATGGCATCAATAAAACCTGCAAAAAAAGCTGCCAAACTGACAATTAAAACATCATATTCCATTATTTTAATTGTGAATTTTAAATTGTGAATGAATACAAAATACTGCCAAATGTAGTGATTTTTGATGATTTTCTACTGAAAAATGCTACATTTGTATCTCACAATACTTAAAAAATGCTACAAACAAAGATTTCAAAAATACTTATTTTGGATAATTATGATTCTTTTACTTATAATCTTGTGGATTATGTAAAAGAAATTGTTGGTTTTGAGGCAACTGATAATGTTTCTGATAAAATTTCTGTTGATGTTTTTCGTAATGATGAAATCACTTTGGAGGAAGTTGAAAAATACACAACTATTGTACTTAGCCCTGGTGCAGGCGTGCCTTCACAGGCAGGAATTATGTTAGAGCTTATCAAAAAATATGCACCTACAAAAAATATTTTGGGTGTGTGTTTGGGGCATCAAGCTATTGGAGAGGCGTTTGGGGCAACTTTGCAAAACCTAGAAAAAGTATATCACGGAGTAGAAAGTGAAATACAAATTATTGATAATGAGGATATTATATTTAAAAATATTTTCAAAAATAATCAACAAAAATTTATAGTTGGGCGTTATCATAGTTGGGTTGTCAGTCCTGATAATTTCCCAGAATGTCTAAAAATAGTAGCTATTGACAAAAATGGGCAAATTATGGCACTTAGGCATAAAATTTTTAATGTTTTTGGTGTGCAATTTCACCCAGAAAGCATTATGACTCCGCAAGGAAAACAAATGATGCGCAACTTTTTTAATTGTGAATTGTGAATTGTGAATTAGGAATTAGGAATTAGGAATTAGGAATTATTGTATTTCATTCCTAATTCCTAATTCACAATTTCTAATTCAAAAAACTTATTCGTATTTTTTGCTTGCTTTTTTCTCTAATTTAGCCGCTTTTTTCTCTTTGGTCGTCTTTGTAGGCTCTTTTTTGACTTCCTTTTTGGCATCTTGTGATTTTCCCATAGTTGTAATTATTATAAATGAAATGATTATTTTGATAATTTCCACCCTTAAGGTGCGAATAAGGCAAAACTAAAAAAAAATTAACAAAAATCAAACCAAAAATAAAATATTTCAACTTTATAATCAATATTTTTATAGTCAATATTTTATATTCGTACCTCGTCCTTCTTATTTCGTACCTCTTCTTTGGGTTGATGTTTCCAACCTGGACGAGCAAAAATATACTTTAATTTGTCGGAAAATGTAGGGGCGTGTTTGACATCTTTCCACATAGCTACCCATTCGTGGAAAATAACCTCTTTGGGGTGAAAAGAAGTAAGATTTTTAGACAATCCAAAGCTAATTTCAACACCTTCTTTTTCCTCCTTGAATGTCCCAAAAATCCTATCCCAAATAATAAAAACCATACTCATATTTTTGTCTAAATACTCTTCATTTGTGGCGTGGTGTACTTTGTGATGAGAGGGCGTAACCATAAACCACTCCAAAAAACCAAGTTTGCCCACACTAGCTGTATGCACAAAAAAACCATAAGTTTGGCTCAAAGCATATACAAGCAAAATATCCAACGGCTTAAAGCCCAAAAGTGCCAATGGAATGTAATAAAAGAACTTATAAAGCGGCTGAAAGACAGAAGAACGGATAGCCACCGTAAAATTAAATTTTTCAGAAGAGTGATGTATGTTATGTACTGCCCAGAAAAACCTGCAATAATGCTCCCCTACGTGCAAGGCATAGTAAGCAAAATCTTGAATAAACACAAGCGCAATCCAATAAGTAGCATTTTGTTGCCAGTGAAAAGGTGCAATATTATAAAAATAAGTCAGTGCTGCAAGCCCAATTACAAAACGCATCACCAAATCTACGACCACATTCAAAATCCCCATCAGCGTACTAATAAGTGTATCTTTGAGGTTATAAACTTCTTTATGGTTGATAAAATGCCCTACAAAAAACTCTAAAGCAATAAAAAATATATAAATAGGTGGCACTGCCCACGCCATAAAGGTTTCAATAGGATTTATTTCGTCCATTTATTAGATAATATTAAATTAGTTCTTTGTTTGATATTAAACACAAAAATACAGATTTTTTAGTTTTTGTGCAAATGTTTTGCGAGTTTGATTTTATTTTTTGAGATTTAAAATATTTTTTGATAAAAAAACTTACCTTTGCAGGCGGATTTAAAAGCAAATAATAACATAAAATCATAGATTTTTATATAAAAATGATAAATACAGAAACAAAATTACAAAATGATTTACTTTTGCGTGCAGCACGCCAGCAACCCACAGAACGTGCGCCTGTATGGCTTATGCGCCAAGCAGGGCGTATTTTGCCAGAATATAGAGCCGTAAGAGAGAAATTTCCTAATTTTATAGAATTTGTAAAAACTCCAGAACGTGCTGCAGAGGTTACAATCCAGCCAGTAGATATTTTGGGTGTAGATGCCGCCATTATTTTCTCTGATATTCTTGTTATTCCAGAGGCAATGGGGCTTGCTTACGAAATGGTAGAAAAAAGAGGTCCATACTTTCCAAAAACTATCCAAACTATTGAAGATGTACGCAAATTGCGTGTTTGTGATGGTGTAGATGACCTTAGTTATGTAATGGAAGCTATCAAAATCACTAAAAAAGAACTTAATAATAGAGTTCCTTTGATAGGATTTGCAGGTGCGCCTTTTACTTTATTTTGTTATATGATAGAAGGAAGTGGCTCAAAGACCTTTTCTAAGGCAAAAAAAATGCTTTATACCTCACCAGAAATAGCTCACGAACTTTTACAAAAAATAACAGATAGCACAATAGCTTATCTTAAAGCGCAAATAGTAGCAGGCGTTGATTTGATACAAGTTTTTGACTCTTGGGCAGGCGTGCTTTCTGCGGTGCAATATGAAGAATTTTCTTTGAAATATATTCAGCAGATTTGTGATGCCATTACGGAAGTTCCTAAAACTGTGTTTGCAAAAGGCGCATTTTTTGCGCTAAAAAGTATGAAAAACCTTAATTGTGAAGTCGTTGGGCTAGATTGGAATATGGACATACAAGAGTCGGCTACTTTATTAGGAAATAAAAAAACGCTACAAGGCAACCTAGACCCTTGTGCATTATATGGCAGTTTTTCAAGTATTAGCGCATATACAAAACTAATGGTAGAAGAATTTGGAGATGTTCCTTTTATTGCTAATTTGGGGCACGGTTTGTACCCAGACACAGACCCAGAGAAGGTAAAATGTTTTATAGAGATGGTCAAAGAATTTTCTGTAAAAAAATAAAGAGAAAATAAAGAAAAAACACATAATAATACGAAATAAATGTTTTTATTGCGTATTATTGCGTTTAGGACATTACAAAATATCTTTAAAATTCTTACATCAGACTATTATGAAACTTAACTTTGATACTGCAATTCAAGAAGTTGCAAAAAAATTTATGGCACAAGTGAAAGAAATTTCGCCCAATTGCTATTCTTTAGATGTACCTTTTGAACTTCAAGATGGCACAAAACGCTATCAGTACGTATATGCGTGGGTCATTGCAGAGCGTGCCAAAGGAAAAGATTGTTATTATTTCAGTAGCCGTTGTGGAATTATCAATAAAACAACAGATTACTATAATTTGCTAAAAGAAGCTAGTTATGGCATTTATACAAGTATTACTATAGCCGCAGACCAAACAGCCAGCGGAGAGCCTTGTGAGGCAGTAGTTATACAAGCAAGTCCTATTGCAGAATACGTAACAACTGTAGAAGAAATGGCAGTTATTTTGTGGGAAGTAGCAGAAATGGCTGATATTATTGAAGAAAAATACTTTGGAGGAGATAAAAATTAGGTACGAGGTTTGAAGCACGAGGTACGAAACTTGAAGTGTGAAAATATTTTTAGAATTTGCACTTTGTACTTTAATACTTACTTTTTTTCATACCTCGTATTTCAACCTTCGTACTTTAAAAACTTTGTACTTCAAACTTCGTACTTTTTTTTTGCACCATTCATTTTTTTAATTATATTACGGCATTAAAAGAAGGAAAATACAGGAAAATACATTATTCAACAATAAACATAACTATTATGAGCAAAAAATTTAGTTTTTTCCATCATTATCTCAACCTCAATGATAGTGATGTGATAATGTCTTACAAAGGACCAATGTCTGATGTTATTATCAATGAAATCAGCAAAGACATACAATTTAAGCTAATAGAAGACCCAAAAGCAGGCAAAAAAGTGTATGCCATTTTTATGGAACTTGCGCAAAATATCTTCTTTTACTCATCAGAAGTTACAAAATTTGGTGAAAAACCTTACCGTATTGGCTCTGTTGTTTTGAATGAAGATGAAGATTATTACACGCTTACCGCAGGTAATATTGTTGATAAAAAATGGATTCCTGTACTTTGGGACAGATGCGAGATGATAAACTCTTTGGATAGAGATGCCTTGCGCCGTATGAAGTTTGAACAAAGAGATAACGGCGAGTTGAGTTCTGAAAATAGTAAGGGTGCAGGAATTGGTCTTATTCAGATTGCCCTTACCTCTGCACAGCCTATTTCTATTGAATTTAGAGATATTGATGAGCATAACTCATTTTTTGCGCTTGCCGTAAATATTAAAAAAGGATTGTAAAGAATTGTGAGTTTTGAATTGTGAATTGTGAGTTAAATACAATTAAACACAAAATACACAATGAAATAAATACAAATGATTTATAATCATCTCAACAAACATCAACAACAAAATCAACAGACAAACAACTATGGAAAGTTTAGAAATTGAAGGAATAAAAAGCACTTATTTTACGCCACACGTATCTTTAAATGCACAAACAGGGGAATGTTTCATCAAAGGAGAATCTTATTTGGAAGATACTTGGGATTTTTATAGACCTATCCTTACGTGGATAAAAGAGTATGCCACTACCGACAAACCGCTTAATTTCACATTTAATCTTACTTATTACAATACAAGTTCGTCAAAATGTTTCTTGGATATTGTAAAACTTCTCAAAGAATACCAAGACAAAGGCGGCAATACTGTCGTCAATTGGTATTATCCAGAAGATGATGAAGATATTATGGAGGAAGCGGAAGACTACAAACAGTTTGTAGGCATCAATATTAACATTTTTCCTTACTAACAACCTGCGAATACACTAAAAAAATTGTGAAAAATTATTTTTTTCACAATTTTTTTAGTAAATTTGTAACTAGAATACAATCCAAAATCAATAAAATTTACTTTAACTTATACACTAAATAACCAAAAATATGCTCCATTTCAAACGCTATTTTGCTATAATTGCCATTTCTTTTATAGCTTTCTCTTGCCAAAACGTAAGAGAAAGATTTACTCCAACTCCCTTAGAGCCTTATGTAAGCAAACTTTCTGTTAAAATCAATGGAGAAGCTATTGCAAATGCTACTACTATCACCTCTTCTGTAATGGTAGGCACGAATGCAGCAGGAGAAGCAACAGATGTACTTGTTATTAAAGGAGTGGTTTCAGGGAAAAATGTAGAACTTAGAATACAGCCAGCATTGGGCGTAGGCTCAACTGTAAGAAACATTGACGGAATTAATAATGGACTTATTTATACAGATGGTGCAGCTACTTACACGCCTATTGCTGCAAGAAGTACAATGCTTGTAGGATATTTGGATACCAAACTAAAGGTTATCAGAGGAGAGTTTGAAGCAAGACTTACTCAAGTTGGTGGAGCTGGAGAAGTACAACTTTCTCAATGCACTTTTGATATACAATACTAAAAGAGGTACGAATTAGGAGGTATGAGGTACGAATGTAAAATTTTAACTGTTAAGTTAGTGTAAAAATAAAAAAATTAAGTTATTTAATCTTTTTACTTGCACGATAACTTAATAATCAACATTTTATATTCGTACTTCGTACCTCTTATTTCATACCTTTTTACAAGCGTTTAACTTTTTATAATTATTTTTCAAAAAACTTTAAGAAAAATTAGGAATATGCTTATTTTTCTTTATTTTTGAAAAAGTTTTATATTTAATCAAAATTTATCATCAAAAACATTAAAATTATGAAAAAAGTATTTTTATCCCTCGTTATGTGTGTGTGTGTGAGTATGAGTTATGCACAAAAAGCAAAAAAATTCAATGCGAAAGCAGCAGCAAAAGACTTTTGTGCTTGCACAACAGAATTTACAAACGGCTTGCACCCAACACTTGTTACTATGATGCACGAAATGGCTACAAAAGGTGAAAGAGTCGCAGAAGAAAACTTCAAAAATGCGTTAATGGCAATGCCAGAGCCAGAAAGAAATAAAGTAATGGCAAGTGTAGAAAAAGAGATGGACGAAAAAGGCAAAAAATTCAATGTGTGTATTGATGGTTGGAAAGCTAAATATGGTGATTTGGACGAAAAACAACGCAAAGAAATGATTGCTAAACTAGACAAAATGAAGGGCTGTGAACTTGCTGACGAGTTTGCACATATGACGGACAAGAAAAAATAACTTCATTTGATTTAATAATCTCAAAATAACTAATTATAGCCTCTTAGATGCAGTTAAAAGCCTCTAAGAGGCTAATGTAATTTTATATAAAATTATATTTATATTAAAATATGGAATGAAATACATTTTTCTATTTATTCTTTTATTGCTTTGTAGTATTGCTGACGTACTTTTGGGGTCAGTTTATATTCCTTTTGACAAGATTTTAGGGGCTTTTTTTGAAAATAATCAAGATATTATCACACAAAATATTGTTTTTCAGTTACGTTTGCCAAAATTATTAACGGCTATTTTGGTGGGTGCAGGGCTATCTGTAGCAGGGCTTCAAATGCAAACATTGTTTCAAAATCCGTTAGCAGGTGCATCAGAAATGGGCATTTCAGCAGGCGCAGGGCTTGGCGTGGCAGTTGTTACACTTACTTCTATTACATCTGGACTTACTTTTGTACGAAATTGGGGCTTTTCTCAAAGTTGGCTAGTCGTAATAGCAGCAATTTTTGGTGCAATTCTCGTGATGTTACTAATTTTACTGCTTTCCTTGCGCCTAAAAAATAATATAGCTTTGCTTATTGTGGGTTTGATGACAAGTAGCGTAGTGATGTCTGTGGTGGGTTTGTGGCAGTATTTTAGTAGTCCAGAGGAGTTACAAAGCTATATGACTTGGACGTATGGCAGTCTTAGCGGACTAAACAAAAACCAAGTAATAGTGCTTTTTATATGTGTTTTAGGAGGTTTACTCATAGCTATTACTATTTTAAAACCATTAAATGCTTTTTTGCTTGGTGCAAATTACGCCCTAAGTATGGGTGTACGTGTTCGTAGTGTGCGTTTACGTATTATTTTGAGTACCAGTATTTTAGCAGGTGCAATTACAGCTTTTTGTGGCCCTATTGGTTTTGTGAGTGTGGCAGTACCACATTTGGCACGTACTTGGCTAAAAACAACTAATCACCTTATTTTGATGCCTGTTTGTGCGCTTTTGGGAGCTATTTTACTTATTTTGTGTGATATTTTGAGTAGAGTTTTGTCTGAAAACTATATTTTGCCTATCAATGCCATTACCTCGCTTTTGGGCGCACCAGTAGTTATTTTGATGATTTGGAAGAGAAACTAATGAATTATGAATAAGTAGTGGCTGTAAAAGTTCTGTTGCAGAATTTATAAAAACCATTTGGAATTTTTAGGTAAATATACTGTGAACGGGAAGGATTTCGGAAAACAAATTTTGTATTCGTTCCAGCGGAACAGCACTAGCAAGAGCTAGTTTTATAGAAACATCATTGTATTTGTATTTCGCTCCAGCGGAGCGGTATATTTATAAAACTAGCACTTGCTAGTGCCGCTCCGCTGGAGCGAAATACATTTTTGACCTATTTTCTATAAATATACCAGTCCTCTGGACTTCAATACATTTTCCGAAATCCAAGCCGTTCACAGTATATAAATTTGCAACGGAATCTTTACAGTAACAAAAATCCCATTTTCAATATAAGAAAATGGGAGTTTATAGTAATTCGTAATTTCTAATTCGTAATTGAAATTTAGATACGTATTCCCATTAAAAGTACGTCATCTCGTTGTGGGGTGCTTTTTTGAAAGCTAAAAAGCTCATCTAACAAAAATTTCTTTTGCAAGTGCATTGGCTCTTTTGCATAAGTAAGAAGCAAAGTTTTAAGCCTATCATTAGAAAATTTTTCTCTCTTTGGGTTAGGAGAATCTACCAAACCATCACTAGAAAGATAAATACAATCTCCCTTTTGTACAGTTATCACTTGATTATGATAAGAACTTTCTGTTTGATGTGATAGTTGTGTGCCTCCTACGTGCATACGGTCGCCTCTAATTTCAGTTATTTGGTTATTTTGATAAATATAAAGCGGACGTTTTGCACCTGCAAAAGTAAGCTGAAAAGTTTTATTTTGTTGGTTTTCTGTGTCTGCAATGTCGTTGCTATCTACATCAATTCTGACAAGGCACACGTCCATACCGTCTGTATTTCCTGTTTCTGTTTGGCGCAAATCTTTCACCACACCCTCGTGCAGGAGTGTAAGGATACGCTCTGGACTAAAAACTCGTGCTTCTTTTACAATTTCATTGAGTAAAGTATTTCCTATCATTCTCATAAAAGCACCTGGAACGCCGTGTCCTGTGCAATCTACGGCAGCAAAAAACAACTGATTATCCACTTTTGCATACCAATAAAAATCACCAGAAACAACATTTTTTGGTAGATATATATTAAAATAATCTGTTGCGTGTTTAAGTATTTCCACAGAACTAGGCAAAAGCGCACGCTGAATAGTGCTTGCATATTGTATGCTTTGCCCTACTTGGTCGTTTACCTCCATTAGCTCTTTGTTTTTGGTTTCAATAAACTCTCTTTGTGCTAATATTTCTTCTTGATTTTGTTGCAATTCTTCATTTTGCGACATAATCTCTTCTTGTTTTTGTTGTAGTTCTTGTGTTCTTTCTTGTACTTTTGATTCTAAGTTTTGGTTTTGTTCTAAGATAATTCTTTCATTTTCTTTGACAGATGCCACTACTTCTGCTTGTGCTTTTTCTTTCTCAACTCTAAAAATACGTATTTTGTCGGCAAGTGCAATAGACAAAAATATTACTTCTATAAATGAGCCAATAGCGCTACTTACTTTCATAAGTCCTTCATTAGGTAAGATGTTTCTAGCTACAAAAACCTGAATAATAACCCCTACAAAAAAACAACTCCAAGCAACTGTAAAGAATAAAGCTGCTCTATTTCCTGCACGATAGGTGCTTATACCTGCATACAATAGTAACATAGAAAGTACCAGAAGACCCATTGTGCCAAAACTTATAGCTACACTATACGGAATGAAAAAACAGGCAATCGTACCAATACTACACAAAGCAATATATCCCCAAATAAGTTTGTGCGCAAAAGGCGCAAATTTCTTAGTATAAAGGAAATTGAGCGTAAAGAGCATAGAAAAGACCATAGACACAAAAATAGCAATAACCATCACCTCACTTGCCCACCAAATAGAATTACTCCAAAGATATTGGAAAGCGTGTCCTTGTATTGATGCCTGAACGCCAATAGAATAAATAGCAATAAAAATACAATAATAAAGATAACTAATATCTTTCAAAGTAAAATAAATAAATAAATTATACAAAAACATTACCAAAAAGCCACCATACCAAATTCCTATCAATATCTCGGAGAGGGCAATATGTGCGCTTAGTTTTTCAGAACTATAAAGCGTAGGGGTAAATTGTAAAGAGCCACCAGTTGTTATTCTAATATAATAAGTTTGTACTTCTGAATTTTTGTGTTGAATAGGAATTAAATAATTTTTATAAAGCACAGGACGCTCCCCAAATGGGCGAAAATCACCAAAAGAACGGCTTTTCCAAATCCCTGCCTCATCTTTAGAGAAGAACTCTATTTTGTCCATTGGTGGATAATCTAGTTCCAAAAAATACTGTTTGTGAAGTGTGGTGTTATCCTTTATCTGAAATTTAAACCAATAAGCAGAGGGAGTAAAACCAAAGTTAAAATCTTTTTTATCAGAAGGCAAAAAAGAACTTGCATTAACAGGTTTTTCTATGTTATCAATGGTAAGTTCACTTTTTTTGTCTTCTTGATAAACAAAAAGTCGTCCCAATGATATTTCTTCTGTATTTTCGTCTATTACAGCTGCTTTTTGCTGTGCGCTAATAGTGGAAAAATTAAGCAAGAAAAAAACAAGGAGAAGTAAAGAAATATTATATGTTTTGTGGCTGTTTTTGATTATATTATTATTCATATTTTTATTGATAGAGATAAGTTTTTGCACACTACTAATTTAAAAAGCTAAATATAAATATTTTTCTACAAAAAAGTGCAATTTTTTCTTAGATAAATGTAAGATTTTTTTGAATAGTTTTTGCACTTACTTAGAAGCTATACTATGAACGGGAAAGATTTTGGAAAATAACAAAATTAGTGGCTATTGCCACAATAATCCAAAGCCTCAATAATCATATTTTCAGTAATAATATTGCCAAAACTTGCCTTACCAATGTCCTCTAAAAGCACGCAATTAATGTTTTTAGCAGTGTTTTTTTTGTCTTGCGCCATATTTTCCAAAATAATTGGATAAGCATCAGCATTAATTTTTATTTTTGCATAATTTTTTTTGAGAAAAATGGCTATTTTCTCAAAATTTTCTTTACTGATTTTGCCTGATTTCCACGAAATATAGCTTTCCATAAGCATTCCTGCTGCTACGGCTTCTCCGTGAAGTAGCCAATTTTTCTCTGGTTGTGTCATAAAAAAATAGCTTTCTATGGCGTGTCCAATAGTATGACCAAAATTTAGTATTTGTCTTATTCCTTGTTCCTTAAAATCTTCTAAAACAATATTTTTCTTGATATTGACAGAATGAGAAATGATTTTTTGAAAATATTGCGCTTGATTTTTTGGGGAAATCTCGTTGATATTTTGCTTAGAAATCTCTTCAAACATTATTTTATCAGCAATCAAACAATGCTTAATTATCTCCGCAAAACCTGAATGAATTTGTTTTTGTGGAAGTGTTTCTAAAAATCCGACCTCAATAAAAACTGCCTTTGGCTCACAAAAAACGCCTATTTGATTTTTGAAATTACCAAAATCAATGCCTAATTTCCCACCTACGCTGGCATCTACCTGCGCCAAAAGCGTTGTCGGAATTTGGATAAAATCAATGCCACGTTTGTAGGTAGCAGCGCAAAAACCGCCCATATCACCCAAAACTCCGCCTCCTAAGTTGATTAAAAGAGCTTTTCTATCCAAATTTAGGTCAGTAAATTGTTGCCAAATTTTTTCACAAGTTTTGAGCGTTTTATTTTTCTCACCGCTTTTAATCTCAATAATAGGAAATGAAGGTATTTGAGTATCTTTTGATGAATATTCGGACAAATATTTTAGTAAAATAGGCAAACAATGTTTTTTAGTATTATTATCCACTAAAATAACCGTTTG
>JANYGM010000142.1 GCA_025362415.1 bacterium | reverse complement strand
AACAGGCGCAATTTTTGTTGAGAATTCTCCTACTTACCATATACACTAAAATCTTACTTTATCCCAAAACCACTTTCCGAAGTGTATAACATTGTTTGGTGTCCTCACCAAACAACAAGACACTATTTTGCAACGGAACTTTTACAGCAACAAATTATTTGTATTGTCAGCTGGAAACACTTGACAGCACAGGAAAATATATCATATATTACACATCATATATCACACATCAAAATGAAAAATATACTTCTAATTGGTGCAGGGCGTTCTGCATCTTCTCTTATACGCTATCTCGCTGAAAATGCCGTTGCGCAAAGCTGGCAAATTATTATAGCGGATAATATTTTTAATCTTGTAGAGGAAAAAATACAGCCTTATCCGCATTTGACAGGGCTTTCTTTTGATGCTAACAATGAAACAACAAGCAAAGAAATTATTAGCAAACAAGATTTGGTTATCTCACTTTTGCCACCTTTTTTGCATATCAAAGTAGCTAAAATCTGTTTAGAACTATCCAAAAACTTGCTTACAGCGTCTTATATTTCTGATGAAATGCGTTTGTTAGATGCTGATGTAAAGAAAAAAGGTTTGATTTTTTTGAATGAAATAGGACTTGACCCAGGAATAGACCACCTTTCTGCTATGCAAATTTTGGATAATTTGAGAGAAGAGGGACACGAAATAATTACGTTTAAATCATATACAGGTGGACTTATTGCGCCAGAAAGTGATAATAATCCTTGGAATTATAAGTTTACTTGGAATCCTCAAAATGTGATACTTGCAGGGCAAGGTATGGCAAAATATCTGGAAAATGGTAGCCACAAATATATTCCGTATCATCAATTATTTTCTCGTATAGAAAATTTTACTATTGATGGTTTTGGAGAATTTGAAGGCTATGCCAACCGTGATTCTTTGGGCTATCAAAATGTGTATGGTTTGGAAAATGCTACCACTATTTTGCGTGGAACTTTGCGCAGAAAAGGCTTTTGTAATGCGTGGAACTGCTTTGTACAACTTGGAATGACAGACAACCAAACTAAAATCAGTACAAAAAATCTTACTTATTATGATTTTTTGCATTCTTTCTTGCCTGATAATCAAACAAGTTATGAATACCTAAAACTTGCACAACATTCTGACGAAATAGAAAAATTAGCTTGGTTAGGGCTTTTTGAGAATAAAATAATTGATTTTCCAGACCAATTATTTCCACTAGATGTAGCCACACCAGCACAGATTTTGCAGGTTATTTTGGGCAGAAAATGGGTTTTGGAAGACACAGACAAAGATATGATTGTGATGCAACACCAAATTAGTTTTAGAGAAAAGTACAAAGAAAACAACTCAAAATCTTCTGAAAAACTTTGCATTTCCGAACTTGTGGTAATAGGAGAAGATAGTACGCATACGGCAATGGCAAAAACAGTTGGTTTGCCTTTGGGCATTGCAGCAAAACTTATTTTGAATAATAAAATATCTTCAAAAGGAGTTTGTTTGCCACTTACCAAAGAGATTTATGAGCCAATATTGCTGGAACTTGCCACACTAGGAATTGTCTTTAAAGAGAAAATAACAATTTTGAGCGAGTAAGCAAGAAGTAAAAAGTACGAATGTAAAATTTTGGGAACGGTTTAGGTAAATGATATTACACAAATATATTTGTAGAAACGTTGCTTGCAACGTCTTTGTATAGAAAATTGTATTTAGTTCCATACAAGAATAATGCTTTCGTCTGTTAGTTTAGACGTTGCAAGCAACGTCTCTACAACAACAAATACAACTTTTTGAGTTTAAAATATTTTTGTTGTATATTTGAAAAAAATATAACACAATGCAAAACAACATAAAAACCGCTATTATTGTGGCAACAAGTGAAAATAGTGTAATTGGAAAGGAACAAAACCTACCTTGGCGACTTTCTGATGATTTGAAAAATTTTAAGGAGAAAACCCTGCATCACGCTATTATTATGGGGCGCAAAACCTTTCAAACTTTCTTAAAACCACTACCAAAAAGACAACATATTATTATTTCTAGGAATACTTTAGATAATAATTTAGCGGATTTTGGAGAAATAGAAAATTGTCTGTTTACAAATTCTTTGGAAAATGCTATTTCCTTAGCGAAAGAATATGCCCAAAATAACGCTCAAAATGAGGTTTTTGTAATTGGTGGTGGAGAAATTTATAAGCAAAGTTTAGAAAGTGATTTAATAGATGTTATTTACCTCACACAGGTACACACACACACGCAAGGCGACACTTTTTTCCCTGAAATAAACGCTTCAAAATATATAGAAACAAGCAAAATCTCATTTTTTAAGAGTGAAAAAAATGATTTTGATTTTGATATAATTACTTTGGAGAAACCAGATGAATATTAAGAAAAAATAATTTTGATAAATTATAACGAAAAGGCTTTTTTTGTGTTATAATGTAGTAAAATCTCAATAATTGTATTCATTCATAATTCCTAATTCACAATTTCTA
>JANYGM010000010.1 GCA_025362415.1 bacterium | reverse complement strand
TATTCTGCTTATGTCAATGGAGAAGTGGTTACTATTGATGGTGGAGAATGGTTACAAGGTGCAGGTGAATTTAATCACCTTGACGCTGTGCCAAGCAATATGTGGGATATGATGGAGGCAATGAGAAAAAAATAAGTTTCTTTCAATTATTAATTAATTAATTATTATAAATACAAATCTCCTAAAATAGATGTTTTAGGAGATTTGCTATAAATTTTGTATATTTGTGTGAATATACAATTTAATCCAACTACTATTATGAAATTTCACAAACCAGACGAGATATTAGCCGCAGGCGGACTTGATGCATACAGTAAAAAGCATAATATCAAAACAGATATGAGAAAATGGGTAGGAATACTCAAATTTACGCCCAAAGAAGACAAAGAACTCACAGAATTAATGTATGGAAAACAGAAATAATGGCTATATTTATAGATACCAACATTATTATTGAAATAATGCGTGATAGTTCCAAAGAAGAGATGCTAATAAATTATTTTAATCCTACAAAAGAACTTTTTTATATCTCTTATGTTTCAGTAGCAGAAATTAGCTCTATTGCTATGCAAAAAGAGTGGGGCGCACCTAGAATGGCAAAATTACAGAAATTTTTAGATGACAGCGAGATTATAGAAATCACAGGAGATGCTATTTTAAGGCGTTATGTGGAAATTGATGCTTTTAGCCAAGGTAAAAATCCCAATGTCAAACTTAAAGGAAGTGCTAAAAATATGGGTAAAAATGACCTTTGGATAGCTGCTACAGCATCTGTTTTTGATGCTTTGCTCGTTACAACTGATGCTGATTATGACCATTTAGATAATATTTTGCTCAAAGTCAGAAAAATACCACTCAACATTATTCTAGAAATTAGAAGTAAAAAATAAAAAATCTCCTAAAAATACATTTTTAGGAGATTTTTTATTTGAGATTATTCCTTTTCTATTGTTTTTATGTCTGCAATTAGTTGGTGCATATCTACGACCAATGTACCATTATAAATACCTCTAATTCTTTTGGTTTTATCTACCAAAATAAAATGCTCTGTATGCAAAAAATCTGTACTATCTTTGCTAAAACCAATGTCTTCTTCTGCAAAGTAAGACTGTCTTGCGAGTTTATAAATATCTCCTTTTGTGCCTGTCAAAAAGTGCCAGTTAGTATTTTTTATTTCATTATCTTGCTTATATTTTTTCAAAATATGAGGTTTATCTATCCAAGGTGTAACAGAATAAGACAAGAAAGCAAGGTTTTTATTCTCTTTTAAACTATCATTGACGAGTTTCATATTTTTTGTCATTGTTGGGCAAATGCTCCCACAAGAAGTAAATATAAAGTTAGCAATATGTATTTTGTTATCAAAAATTTGCTGATTTATCAAAATACTATCTTGATTTAAAAATGAAAAATTACCAATAGTATGTGTAATTTGCATTTGAATACTGTCCTTATCATCTACAAAAATTGGTGTAAATGTAGGCTCATTGTAATAAGGCAATGGTAGTTCACTCTCTTGAATTTTTGTTTTTGTTTCTGCTTTTGTTTGTGCTTTGATTTTATCCTTGTTTTCAGCGCAGCCCAAAAGCACCAAGCTACTTAACAATAAAAATACTATCTGATACATTTTTGCAATTTTTAGTTCCTAATAATCCATATCTTTTGCCATTCTTAATAATATAATTGGCTCTTATTTTGCCGTTATCATACCACATTTTTTGTGTACCTTCTTCTTGTCCGTTTTTGTAGGTAGCTAAATGAAATAATTTTCCGTCAAAACTCCATTCCTTCATTTCACCCTCATAAACGTCATTTTTGGCAACAAATTCAAATTTCTTATTGCCATTTTCCCAATAAGCTGTTTGTTTGCCGTTTTTTTGATTTTCCAAATAATAGCGTTCTTCCATTAGTTGCTTATTTGGATACCATTTTTTCTGAACGCCACTAAGCAAACCCTTATAATATCCTTCAATAACTGCGGTATCACTATTTTCATATAATTGAAAAAGAAAACCTGAATATTCTTTTTCAATAAAAAAAACTTTATTATTCTTAGTGGAAATATTACTAGCTGATTTTGAAGTATATATTTTAGGAATGATTTGAGGTAACGAAACTTCTTTTGGTTTGTCCTTTGAACAAGAACAAACCAAAAGGAATAAAGTAATAAAACTCAATATTTTCATTAAGTAGTTTATTATAATTGGTTTATGTTTTGTTATGACCAAAATATTTGTTAATATATTGATTACTAATATTTTGTATTCATTCACAATTCACAATTTAAAATTCATAATTACTATCTTGTTACAGTTCCAGATGTACCATAATAGCCGTTTCCATTCAAATAAGGTGCATCAGCAGTAAAATGATAATGATAAGTACCATTTGGAAAATCAACAGTTGTATGTGTATGTCCGTGATAGGCATCTAATCCGCTACTGACAATAGTTGTACCATTTTCTTCTTGTGGTCCATAAACAGGAAATCCATCTAACAAAAAGCCCATTAAACCTGATTTAGTAGATTTTACGGTTGTCAAATAAAGTGGTTCAACGTGATAATGATACTGACCAGTATTTTGAGGGTGTCCATAATATTTATCAAAACTCGTAATTTCACCTGCTAATACTTGATTATTGGGTCCTGCATATTGATTATACAAAGCAACCCCATTTAGTGCAAGCCCAATAACGCCCAATGGTGTAGCAGCGTGGTTGGTAGCAACTGTAGGGTTAAGTGGGATTTTGAATGTAAAAGTTTGTGTAGCAATGGTATTAGGATTTTTGGCAAAGGTAACTCCGCTAAATGTTGTGCCTGTATATGCTTCATACAAAGCATCAGAAGTAGGATAATAAGCACTTTTGTGGTCAGGTACACCGTTGGTAGTAATTGTAACAAATGTTCCATCAGTTGTAATTGTACTTGTTGCGCCATAAATTTTAGCATAAACCGCAGGGACATTTGTTCCTGTTGGTGCTGTGGGCGTGGTTGGTGTTGTGGGTGTCGTAGGCGTAGTTGGTGCTGGCGTTGATGTACTATCTTTTTTACAAGACACAAGCATTGAGGCGAAGCTAGTCAATAGCAAGGCACTAATTAGAAAAATTGATTTGACTTTCATTTCTTTTTGATTTAATTTTGATTTAATTCTGATTGATTATGATAAAGTTACATATTACTTGGACGAAAAGTGATATAGAAAACCTTCGTTTAGGAGTTAATTATTTCTTCTTTTTGGGAGATGTTTTTTAGAGAAAATTTCTGCCAAATCACCTACTAAACTTTCAAACCTTTCTTTTTGATTTGGTTTGCAGATTTTTTTAATGTCTTCAAAGTGTCTAAAATTGATTATAAGAGCTTTTTTCTCTAGTTTAGCTATATTTTCCGCCAAATCATTTATTTTCAAACTATCACTTGATTTGTTTAGTTCTTGATACAAATTATTTTTAAAAATATTGATTTGATTATTGTTAGCAACAACAATTTTTCTATGTTCCACAATCAAATCTTCATATTTTTGTATTTGTTGTTCATCAAATTTTAGCCTATCAATGACAATATTTTTTGGCGCATTATTGAGTCTGTTTGGTGGTCTAAAATGCAAAACCAATAAAATAACATTAGCTATCAGCAATGCCACAATAGTAATCAGATAAAAGGTGTTTTTATTCATCATAAAGAGTATTAGGGTTTGTACTAACAAGTTTTTCTAAGTTAGTAGAAGTATTTGCATAATATTTTTTTCCTACTATTATTATTTCAAATGAAAAAAACAATATAAGTATGGCTGCCATTGTTCTTATCCAAACCAAACTTATCATTTCTTGTTTTTTAATCTTATTTGTAATTGATGTGTACAAATTATCCACAATTGAAGTATATAAGCCTGTGGAAGTTTCTACTTGTTCAATAGTTGCTAGTTTTTGGAATACTTGCTCCAAGTCATCATTATCAGCTTGATTATGAGCATTATTATTGTAAATATTCATTTTCATTTTCTTTTATATTGTTTAATAAATTAGCTAAATTTTTCTTAGCACGCTGAAAAAGTGCCTCCACTGCTTTTATACTAATCTCCATTATTAGGGCTGTTTCTTCTTGATTTTTTTGTTCTATTTTTAGTAATATAATAACAGTTTTTTGGTTATCTGGCAACTTATTGATAGCACTAAAAATATTTTCTAGTGCTTCTTTTTGTTCCATCTGCACACCTGGATGGTTAAAATGTGGTACATCAATATTTTTCTTTTCGTTATTGATACTAAATAATGAAGAAAGAAAACTTCTTTTTTGAGTTTTTTGTGCCTTAATAAAATCCAAAGATTGGTTAATAGCAATGCGGTATATCCAAGTTTTGACAGTAGATTTTTGCTGAAATGAGTCTAATTTCTTATGAATTTTCACAAAAACATCTTGTGTGATTTCCTCTGCATCTTCTTTGTTTTGCACATAATGCAAAGCCACATTGAACACCAATTTGTTATAGGAGTGAAATATATCTTTAAAAACCATTGATTTAAACCATTTAGCTATTTATTTTAGACGAAAGTTAGTTGTTTTTTTTACATATTTTTATTTTCTGTCGTTTTCATATTTTTAGACGAAAAATTATCTGCAAATCCTTTGTTTACAAAAAAATAACTTTCCAAAAGTTTTAAAAATTTTGGAAAGTTCGTAAGTAACTGATTTGCATTTTTATATTCATTATTTTTTTGTAGTTTTGGCATCTCTAAACATAAGCAATAAAATAAATGGAAATTTCTTCTAAATACGACCCTTCACAAGTTGAAAGCAAATGGTACGCCCATTGGCTCAAAAATAAGTTTTTTGCCTCAAAACCAGATAGCACCAAAAAACCTTTTACCATTGTAATACCGCCTCCCAACGTAACAGGCGTATTACATATGGGGCATATGCTCAATGTTACCATACAAGATGCACTTATTAGGCACGCTCGTATGCAAGGCTACAATGCTTGTTGGGTGCCAGGAACAGACCACGCTTCTATTGCAACAGAAGCAAAAGTAGTTAATTTGCTCAAATCCAAAGGAATAGAGAAAAAAGATATTTCTCGTGAAGAATTTTTAAAATACGCTTTTGAGTGGAAAGATAAATATGGAGGAATTATTTTAGAGCAACTAAAAAAATTAGGAGCGTCTTGTGATTGGGATAGAACCCGTTTCACAATGGAAAAAGACCTTTCTGATGCCGTTTTGGATAGCTTTATTCATCTCCACAAAAAAGGACTAATTTATAGAGGAGTGAGAATGGTAAACTGGGACCCACAGGGCAAAACTGCGCTTTCTGATGAAGAAGTTATTTTCAAAGAAAGCCAGTCTAAAATGGTGTATATCAAGTATTTTATTGCAGATGACAACGGAAATGCTACAACTGATTTTATTACTATTGCCACAGTGCGCCCAGAAACTATTCCTGGTGATACAGGCGTTTGTGTAAATCCAAATGATGCCCGTTATACGCATCTAAAAGGCAAAAAAGTGATTATTCCATTGGTGAATAGGCTTGTACCTGTTGTTTTTGATGATTATATTGACATTGAGTTTGGGACAGGTGCGCTCAAAGTTACGCCTGCACATGACGTAAATGATTATGCACTTGGGCAAAAGTTTAACTTGGCAGTAATAGACACTATTTCTGATGATGGCACTATGTCTGAAAACGTAGGAATACCTAAATACGTTGGGAAGGATAGGTTTTTTGTCAGAAAAGAGATTGTAAAGGATTTGGAGGCACTTGGTCAGGTGGAGAAAGTGGAAGAATATAAAAATCAAGTGGGTACTTCTGAACGTACAGGAGCAGTTATTGAGCCTAAACTTTCTATGCAATGGTGGCTAAAAATGGAAGATATAGCAAAACCTGCGTTAGAAAACGTAATGAATGATGCTATCCGTTTTTTCCCTGATAAGTTTAAAAATATGTACCGTTCTTGGTTGGATAACCCAAAAGATTGGTGTATTTCTCGTCAGTTGTGGTGGGGACAACAAATTCCTGCGTATTATCTTCCAAATGGTGAACTTATCATTGCTAAAACCAAAGAAGAAGCCTTATTGATTGCGAATAATGGCATTACAGACATTTCAGGCTATTTGCAAGCATACGAAAGAGGAAATATTCCTGAAATTGGAATTCCAAAACTTTATAATATCAATGATTTAAGACAAGATGAAGATGTTTTGGATACTTGGTTTAGTTCGTGGTTGTGGCCTATTTCTGTTTTTGACGGATTTAAAAACCCTGATAATGAGGATATTAAATATTATTATCCTACTAATGTTTTGGTTACGGGTTTTGATATTATCTTCTTTTGGGTGGCACGTATGATAATGGCGGGCTACGAATTTAAGCAGGAAATGCCGTTTAAAGATGTTTATTTTACAGGCTTGATTAGGGACAGACTTGGCAGAAAAATGTCTAAGCAACTAGGCAATTCTCCTGATGCTTTGCGCCTAATGGAAATGTATAGTGCTGATGGTGTGCGTTTTGGCGTGCTTTTTAATAGTGGTGCAGGAAATGATTTAACTTTTGACACTGACGTTCCAGCATCAACAAAGCAGGAAGATATTGATGCTTTTGCACTTGACCCAAATTCTCACAACTCTGATTTATGTAAACAAGGACGCAATTTTACTAATAAAATTTGGAATGCGCTTAGACTTCTAAAAGGTTTTGAGATAGTTGATAACGCTATTCTAGCGCAACCAGCCACTAATATACTTGCAGGAAAATGGTTTGAAGCAAGATTTTCTGAAAGAGTAGCAGAAATAGAAGACCATTACACAAAATACCGTATGTCGGAGGCTTTGCAAACTATTTATAAGTTGTTTTGGGACGACTTTTGCGCTTATTATTTGGAAATAATTAAGCCAGAATACGAAAAACCACTTGATAAAGCTACTTACGAGCAAGCAATAGGCTTTTTGGATAATCTTTTGAGAGTTTTGCACCCTTTTATGCCCTTTATTACGGAGGAAGTGTGGCAAAATATTTCTGAAAGGAAAGAAAATGAAAGTATTTGTGTAGCTAACTACCCAGAAATCAAGGAGTTTGACAAAGCTATTTTAGCTGATGCTAGTCTTATTTTTGAAGCGGTTACGCAGGTACGCAATGTACGCAATGCTAATGGACTTTCACCAAAAGCAAATTTTGATATTATTATCAAAACAGAAAAAAATACGTCTGTTTATCAGAAATGGCATAATATTCTCCAAAAACTCACGAGTACAACGCTCACGTATGCAAATGCGCAAGCAAGTACAGGTATGAAATTTTTGGTAACAACAGATGAGTTTTTTGCTCAAATTGATGTAAAAGTTGATTCGGAACAAATAAAAAAGGATTTGGAATACCAAAAAGGTTTCAAAGAGAGTGTTTTGAAAAAACTTTCTAATGAGAAATTTGTTGCCAATGCCAAGCCAGAAATCATTGAAAATGAGCGCAAAAAACTAGCAGATGCAGAAGCCAAAATTAAATCTTTGGAAAATGATTTGAATAATAATATGTAAGAAATAAAGTAAATAAATAATTTTAGTATCCTAAGAACTCAAAAGTTTATTTGCTTGTTTTAATTAAAAATACTAAATATTATCAATATGAACATCCAAGAAAAATATAGTGCAGAAGATGTTGTAAAGCTGTTTTACAAACTTCAGCCAGAAGAACAACAGAAAGTGCGTCAGAAAATTAAGCAAAAACCTTGCGCTGAAAACGGTTTTGATTACTCTGAAGAAGACCTTAATGTATCTGTTTTAGAACAAATACGCTTTGGATTGCTGGAAGTCAAAGCGCACAAGGAAGAAAAACATAAAATGATGGACATAAAAGAATTTTTCAATGAATTTGATAAGGATTAGTACCAATTTTTTGAGAAATGCCAAAAAATTGAAAAAGAAATTTCTTTCTTTACGTGGAGAATTAGATGATTTATTTCAAGAACTTGCAGAAAACCCGCAATTAGGCACACATCTAGGAGATAATATTTATAAAATCCGTTTGGCTTCTGAAAGCAAAGGAAAAGGTAAAAGTGGTGGATTTAGAGTAGTAACCTATCTTGTAGATATTGCGCAAGAAGATACAAAAGTCTATCTTATCACTATTTATGACAAATCAGAAATAGCTAGTATCTCAAAAAAATACCTCAAAAGCATTATTGATGATGTTTTAGAAGAAGAAAATAATGATTTGATTTTCTAGAGGGCGTTTTGAAAAAACTTTCTAATGAGAAATTTGTTGCCAATGCCAAGCCCAAAATCATTGAAAATGAACGCAAAAAACTAGCAGATGCAGAAACCAAAATTAAATCTTTGGAAAATGATTTGAATAATAGTTTGTAAAACCTAAAAAGAAGGCTTCGTTTCAAATGAAGTCTTCTTTAAACTAGAAAAATAAATTTATGTCTGAAATAGCCAAAAAACTTATTGCTGAAAACCTCAAAAACCAAGAAAAACAACTTGATTTGGGTAAATGTGGTTTAATTGATTTTAGCAATATTCCAGAACTTTTTGAGTGTGTTCACTTGGAAGAACTCAATTTGAGTAACCCTTGGTTTGAGTACCAAAATGCAGATAGCACTTACAATAACACACAAAAAACCAATAAAATTACTGCTATTCCGCAGGAATTTGCTAAGTTAAAAAACCTTAAAAAATTAGTTTGCAAAAATTTAGGCTTAAAAGAAATAAATGCACTCCAAGATTTGCCACTTTTGGAGTATTTGGATTTGAGTAATAATATTTTGGAAACTATTGATTGCCTTAAAAACCTTCAAAATTTACGAATTTTAGATATTTCTACTAATTGTTACCTGAAAAATATTGAGATATTACAAAATCTAAAAACATTAGAACAACTAAATATAAGTACACAACGTGTTACAGATGTTAGTTATTTATCAGCCCTAACTCGTTTGAATTGGTTGTCCATTTCTTGGAATGGTATTGAAAATGTGGATTTTTTGGAGAATTTGAAAAATTTAAAATGTATTTATGCGCAAGGCAACAAAATACAAAATATAAATCCTCTCACAACGCTTAGATACTTACAAACGCTCAACTTATCTCATAATAAAATTAATGACATCAACGGACTGGGAAGGTTAGCGGCTTTGCAAACGCTAGATTTAGGTTCAAATAATATCTCTGATGTTTATGCACTCAAAAACCTTACTAATCTCGTATATTTAGATATGAATAGAAATGAAATTAGAGATATTAGCGTGGTTGGTAATTTGTTTAATTTGAAGACGTTAATAGCGGAATTTAATAAGATAGAGGATATTACCTCGTTGGAAAGGCTCTCTCAACTTGATACTTTGAATTTGAATTTTAACAAAATTCTCTACATTGATAGTTTAAGAAATCTTAGAAATTTGAAAAAATTATATTTGATTGAGAATAATATTACTAATGTTGAAGTTTTTAGAAACCTCAAATCATTGGAAACCTTATTTTTATGCTATAATATTCTTGATGATAAAGATGTAGCTTTCCTTGTTTCGTGCAACTTTCCTAATCTTTCCCGTTTATCTTTATGCCAAAATCCCACGACAATTATTCCAGACGACATTTTAAATTCAAATAAAACACAACTTTTTGGCAATATACGTTCGTTTTTAAAAAACGAAGGACTACTTTAACATAAGTAATTTTTAATTTTTAATTGTGAATTATGAATGAATACAAAATAATACATATTTAACTAATTACCTCTATTTTTGATATTTCTCAAACATAAACTAATTATATAAAGCTACTTACAATGAAAAATAATCTTACAAAAATCATTTTTATTACCATTTTCATCTCTTTTATTTTCTTGTCTAATGCTTTTGCACAAGATTTCAAAGTTGATGTTTTTGATGAAAAACAAGCAGATAAAAGTATTGATATTTATGTAACAAATACGTTTCCTTGCCCACTTACGCTTAAAATCACGTTCAGTAATGTAAAAAACCTTTGTGATACAAAAGAAAGGACATTTTTGGTAAGTGCAAACACAGATAAAAAAATGCTTTTTACTGTCAAACAGTGTGATACAAAAAAATCATATTCTTACAACTATAATTTCAAATATTATTACGGAGATTTATCTTTGAGTAAATATGATAAGGATTTTCAATATACTTTACCGTTATATAAAACTTACACAAATGT
>JANYGM010000004.1 GCA_025362415.1 bacterium | reverse complement strand
ACTTTCAGGCGCATCAGAGCTATACGCCTACGACTGTGAGGCAGAAAGCACAAAAATAAAAACTTCAGGTGCAAGTAGTGCTAAAATAGCAGTGTCATCTTCTTTAAATGCAGATGCAACTGGTGCAAGTAGCATCAGATACAGAGGAAATCCTAATGTAAACTCTGATGCTAGCGGTGCAAGCAGAATTTCAAGAGATTAAGTTAGGAAGAGGTACGAAATAAGAAGTACGAGGTACGAACTTAAAAGTTCTTGTGTCATCAGGTGTTTCCACCTGACGACAAATGCACTTGCTGGGTGTCAGGTGGAAACACCTGACACCACAAAAAGCTAAATAGCTACTATTTTTTACAAGTAATAATGGATTTTCGTACAGAATTACATATTAACCAAAACATTAGCGCAGATTTTCCACAAATCACTCATAAAACGCCTATTTTGAGCGTTGGGTCGTGTTTTGCGGATATGATAGGCGCAAAACTTTCATTTTATAAGTTTAAAATTATTTCTAATCCTTTTGGAATAATTTTTAATCCTATTTCTATCAATAAATTGCTCAAATTATCATTAGAAGATAATTTAGAGGAAAATATTGATAATGATTTCCATAATAATTTTATTAAAAACCAAGAAAATAATTGGTATCATTATGATTTTCATTCAGATTTGTATGGGAATATTAAGGAAGAACTTTACCAAAAAATCAAAGAACAAATAAAGAAAACACAAGATTTTTTTAGGCGTGATTTATCAGAAAACAGACCAAAAACGCTTATTCTAACCTTTGGAACAGCTTTTGTATATCTCAATAACCAACATAATGAAGTTGTGGCTAATTGTCATAAAATTCCACAAAAGAACTTCACCAAAAAAATGCTTTCTGTTGATGAAATTGTAGCTGATTTTGATGAGATTTACCCACAATTATCAGCACAAAATACTCAAATAATCCTTACTGTAAGTCCAGTAAGGCATATTAAAGATACTTTGGTACTTAATTCTGTGAGTAAAAGTATTTTGCGTGTTGCAGCGCATATTTTGTCTGAAAAATATGAGAAAGTATATTATTTTCCTTCTTTTGAGCTAATGAATGATGATTTGAGAGATTACCGTTTTTATAAAACTGATATGCTGCACCCAAGCACGCAAGCAGAAGATTATATTTGGCAAAAATTTGTGCAGGCGTGTATGAATGCGCCCACACAAGCCATTATGCAAGTTTGGGAGAATTTGCATAAAAATATTTCACATAAAAATCAAAAAGGATTTTCTAATAATATTTCTCAAGAAAAATCAGAAAAATACAATCAATTCCTTCAAAAAACGCTTTTTGAACTAGAAAACCTTGCGCAAACACTCGCAGAAGAAATTGATTTGAGAGAAGAAATAGAAAAATTAAGAAAGAGAATAAAATAAATAAGAGGTACAAATGTAAAACTTTGATTATTAAGTTGGTAGTGTTAAACAGGTAATGCTGAATAATGTTCAAGCTGCAAAGCCTAATGTAAAAAGCATTTTGCTACCATACACTGTTTTAAAAAGAGATTATGGTCTGTACCGTAATGCAATGAAGGTCAGACCATAATCCTAGTCTATTGGTTTAAACAAACTTATTTTTATCACAAAAAAGCCTTTCCAAACTTTGGAAAGGCTTTTTTAGTTTATGCTTGTTTGGTTAATTTTTCTATTTCTGTTGCTACCATTGATGCAAACGCTTCTTTTAAAGAATTTTGGAGCTTTTCTTTCATTTCTGCATTTTCAAAAAAATTATTAGTACTATTTCCACTAATAGCATTACCATTCAAAGTTTCTATATTGTTGATATTATTCTGGTTATTTGTTGCTTTTTCCTCTTCTTCCTGAAATAATTTCACCAACGGAACTTCCAAAAACTCCGCTAATTTTTGAAGTGTAGGAACTGTTGGCATAGTTCTATTGCCTTCAATATCACAATAATTAGATTGATTGATGCCTATTGCTTTGGCAAGTGCAGACTGAGTGTGTTTTTTTGCTATTCTGATTTTATAGAGATTGCCTCCAATATTTAATTTTGTGCTTATCATACGAAAAGATTTTATAGGTTTTATATTTTAGTGCAAAGATACAAAAAAAATATAATTATGGTATGAATACCATAATTTATTTTTTACTTTATAGCCGCAAAATTCTTTTTTGATAAAAAATAGCATTTCCTTTGCATCAACAAATAAAAGAACCTTAAATAAGTAGGCTATAATTTATTTGGATAAACATACTCATTTAAAAATAAACTAAAAAAGTTTGATGAAAAAGATTTTAATTGCTACATTTGCACTAGCTGTAATGCTAGGTGCTTGTAAGAAAGAAGACGTTACGAAAGTAATGCCAAAAGAAGTAGAAGCAAAAGATGTTTCTGCAAATAGCCTAGTTGGGGCTAATTTTAAACCTGTTGCAGGCTCAAAATATACCGTTATAAATGGTCGTCCAGTTTTTACAAATCTAGATGATTTTGCGGCTACAATAGCTACAATGCATACTAAAACCAAAGCAGATATTCTTGCAAATTGGAG
>JANYGM010000496.1 GCA_025362415.1 bacterium | reverse complement strand
TCGTTAAAAATGAAATCTTGCTTATCTTTTTGCTTAGAAATTTCAGCAAATTCAGCATTTTTTTGTTCTGTATTTGTTTGATTTTCAGTTATTTCTGTTTTATTTTTCTCTAAATCCGTCGTGATTTTGAGAAGTTTTTTTGTGGCGTTTTGCGCTTGTTTTAGGTTGTTTTGATGAGAATACAGTAGATAATCAAAAGTTTCATTGTCAAAATCTGCCAATTCTCCTAAACTATCACTTAAAAAACTGATTTTCTGATTGTTAGCCGTTAATTCATTATTTTTATTTTGATAGTTTTTCAGAGAATTTTCGTATTTTTCTTTTGCATTATCATAATTTTTCTGTGCAACTGCAAGCATTTCATCAGTAATTTTTTCAGAACCTACAAACACGCTTGCACTCGCATTTACGTTAGCAGGTGTTGGATGTGTAAGTGAGCCACATACCATACAAGGCGCATTATCAACGAGTTTGCTTGCCAAAACAAATGCCTGATTACTGCGCCAAGCCTTTTCTGTTTGCTCAAAAACTTGTTGTAAATTAGTTCTTTCGTTGTTCGTTTTTTCGTACAAATCACCTAATTTTTTATAGTCTTTTTCCAAGATAAGGCTATTATTTTTGAGCATTTGATATTCTCCAAAATTTTTGCTTTTAGCCTTAAATTGTTTCAATTCCAATTCAAAAAACGACTCTTTACAAGCTATTTCTTGCAGCAAAGTAAATTCTTTATTTAGTTTTTGTTGCTCATTTTCTAGCTCAATTCTTGCACTTTTACAACTGTCTATGAATATTTTAGCTTCTTTTTCTCTTTTAGATAAACCCATTATTTCCACTTGTAAAACTTTAAGTTCGTTGATAAGTGGCTTTAGTTTTTCATATTTCTCAATGTTGTTTTTAGCCTCATTTATTTGCGCAGAAAGTGCAGAATGATTTTGCACTTTTTCAAGAATTTCCGCTATCAAAATTTGTATTTCTACAATGTCTTTATCTAGTTTTGTAATTTTCTTTTGTTGCGTTTCAAATTTGTTTATAGAGGTATCAACTTTTTCTAAAAAGTGTTTTACTTTTTCTGCTTTTTGCGCTTTTTCTAGTAAAATTTCTAGCTCTTCAAACTCATTTTTTTTGCTCAAATGTGTGGTATATTTGGCTTGTGTTTGCTCAAATTCTATGATTTCTTTTACCGTATTTTCTGCTAAATTAAGCTCTAAAAGTGCTTTTTGGTAATTTATCTCTTCTGTTTTGATAGATTTTTCCAGAAGCTCCAAATCATTCAAATTTTGGATTTTCTCTTCTAATTCTTCAGCATTTTTGCATTGAACAAAGTTCAGCAAAGCATTTACTTTGTTATCATCTTTTTCGTATTCTTTTTGGTATTCTTTTGATATTTCTAAGATATTTTTAGTAATTCTTTGGTAAATATCTGCGTTGAAAATCTGCATCAAAAGTGGCGTTTTGTCTTTTGCGTGTAGAAGTTCAGAGAATTTGCCTTGTGGAAGGATAACAATTTGCCTAAACTGATTAGCATTTACACCTAACAACTTCACTATCATTTCTTTAACTTCACTTTTCTTTTTGGAAGGAAAAACGGTTACTACGTTCATTTCTTCATCTAATTCAACAAATTCTATCTTATAATCAAAATCCAAAGCTGTAGTTCTATCAAGTGCTTTTCCAGCATCTTGGGCAAGCTCCAACGAAATTTCTAAGGGATTTTCTATACTATTTTCAAGCAAATCTGCTACAATTTCTGTAGCAATTTGCGCTGTAATTTCCTCAAAAATTTCTTCTCCTTTTTTGCTTTTCTTTGCTTTTTTAGGCGTAGGAGGTTTGTCTGCAGCTTTTGTTTTTTGCGTTCCTTTTATCCAAAACTCTCTTTTTATCCTAAAAAAACGGTCTTTTAGCTGAAAAGTAAACTCCACAAAAGACCGCTGATTTTTTGGTGCAAAATCAGAACGCATTTGCTCATAACCTCTTATTCCTGTGGTTTCGTCATACAAAGCATAGCAAATGGCATCAAAAATAGTGGTTTTCCCAGCGCCTGTTTTGCCGTGTATCAAAAAAATAGGTTGATTATGAAATTTACTAAAATCAATATTAGTTTCCTCTGCAAACGACCCAAAGGCATTTATTTTTAATAAAATTGGCTTCATAAATGTTGTTTATTGTTTAAGATTTTGGTTGATTTCTTGTTGCGTTTTTTATTGATTCTTGTGTTGTCAGGTGTTTCCACCTGACAACAAATGCGCTTTTAAATCTTTGAGGGAAATATAAAAATGCGTTATTGAAGTCAGGTGGAAACAACTGACTTCACAAAAAAACTTTCTTTAAAGCGTTCTTGTGGAGTCATTTTGAGATAAAATTCTATTTGCTTTTTCCTCATTTCTGGCGTTGTATCATTCATTTTTTCATTTTGTAAAATATTTCGTACCTCGTCCCTCAAATTTCCCACTTCAAAAATCTACTCGTTTTCTTGTGCTTTTTGTATGGCAATAGTGAGCAAATTCTTTTGATTATCAGTAAGTTCTCTATTAACTGCTTTTCTAAAAAAGTTAGCAAAAAGTTCTTTTTCGTCTAATTTTTTAAGTTCCTCACTTGTTACGGCATTTTGGCTATTTTTATGGAAAGATTGTGCATAACGCAAAGAAATAGTATTCACATAATCATTTTGAATAATATTCATAGCATTGGTTACCAAACTTTCATTCTCTAATTTCACCTCCAAAAAGTCGTTTTTTTGCGGAATAGGCGACTTTTCAGACAAGTGAAATTTTTTGTCTTCAATGCGCCCACTCACACGCAAGACATTTTTTTGTGGAATAAGGTCAATAACGGCAAAATTTTCAATGCCTTTATCAGTCAAATCAAACATAGAAACAGATTTTTGATGTTCTGACTCACTCACGGAATACTTATAAATTGACCCAGAATAATGCACTTTCCCGCCCAGATGTGAGTGCTGACGGTGCAAATGCCCCAACGCAACATAATCAAAAGGCGCAAAAACATTTGCATTTATCAGTTCAGAACCACCAATACTCATTATTTTGCGTTCAGAATCCGTTTCTAAACCACCTGCCACAAAACAATGCCCAATCAGTACAGAACGCTCATTTTTAGGGTGGGAAAGCATTATTTCATTGATTATTGCTTTCATTGCCTCCTCGTGGCTTTTGATAGAACTATCTTCAAAAACATACCTTGCTTCTTCTGGAGTGATATATGGCACACAATAAAAATGTACTTTTCCAAGATTATCTTCCAAAACAACTTTTGGTATTTCTCGTTTGAAAGTGCCAAAAATATGAAAATTTTGTCGGCTCAAAAGTTGTTGTACATAATCCAATCTTTCAGAACTGTCGTGGTTTCCAGAGATAGCAATAATAGGAACGCCAAGCTCCGTAATAGCAATAATAGTGTCATTGAGTAGCGTAACGGCACTTGCAGGCGGAACGGAGCGGTCATAAATATCTCCTGCAATAATCAAAACATCAGGTTTTTGTGTTTTTACAATTTCAATTATCTGTTTTAAAACAAATTCTTGTTCTTTTATGAGGTCGTTGTGGTGAAGTGTACGCCCCAAATGCCAATCTGCCGTATGTAAAATTTTCATTAAAATTATGATAATAAAATTGTATTATTTTTAGATATTTGTGTTGTCTGGTGTTTCCACCTAACGACATAGGGGATTTTTGGAGAGTTAAATCCTTGCAAATATAATAAAAAATATATATTTTAGGTTACCTTTTTATCTTTTTAGCATAAATAGCATATTTTGAGGAGTTTCACCAAACAAAATTTTGCCATAGTGAAAAAAATAAAAACTATCTTTCGTTTTTTTGGAATAATATTGATTAGTATTGTTTTATACATAATAATAGCGTTTGGCATCTCTCACATACCTATCAATACGGATTTTGAAAACTGCAAAAATGATACACAGGATTGCGTAGAAGTATTTTTAATCACAAATGGTGTGCATACGGATATTGTTTTGCCAACCAAAAATACTACCAAAAATTGGACGAAATCCATCAGTCCGACAGCTACAAAAACGGATAATTCAAGTTCAAAATTTGTAGCTTTTGGTTGGGGCGACAAAGGATTTTTCTTAGAAACGCCTACTTGGAGTGATTTGAAGGCATCAACAGCTTTCAATGCGCTTTTTTATTTAGGCTCTGCCACAATGCACACGACTTTTTATAACAAAGAAGATTTACAAGAAAACCCTACTTGTAAGAAAATTTCTATCAGTAAAGAAAATTATCAAAAACTCGTAAAATTTATAGAAAATAGCTTTAAAATTACAGAAAACAACAATTATCAGCTAATTATGCAAGGAGAAAAACCACATTCTTACGGAAATGATGATGTTTTTTTTGAGGCAAAAGGTGCATATAGTTTGTTTTATACCTGCAATACGTGGACAAATAACGCACTCAAAGCCGCAAATATGAAAGCCTGCCTTTGGACACTTTTTGATAAACCTATTTTGGCTAAATATGAAAAATGAATTGTGAATTGTGAATTATGAATTGTGAGTTGTGAGTTTTTTGTTACTGTAAATTATTCGTTGCAATTTTTGGGGAAAACGTTTGGTGGGGACACCAAACGTGGGTTATAACATTGTTTGGTGTCCTCACCAAACAACAAGACACTATTTTGCAACGGAACTTTTACAGCAACAGTTTTTTCAAAAAAAAGCTACCAAACTTAATAAATTTGGTAGCTTTTTAATATGAATACTTTGTATTTAACTCACAACTGAAAACTCACAATTCACAACTCAAAAAGATTATTTTGCTCTTTTTTCCATTTCTTCGTCAAAAGTTTTCTTAAACTTTTCGTAATCATAATCAATTTTCAAACGCTCATCTTTTGAGAGTTTGTTCATACGAGAGTTGTAGCTTTCCAAAAGCTCATCAGATGAAAGTTCTATGGCAATATAGGTTTTGTAATTGCCATCAGTAGTTTTCATTAGTTTTTCGCAAATGGTTTTCACGCCACTAAGTTGTTGGTCAACTATCTCACGTCCAAGATTTTCATATTTTTGCTCCACCTCTTCTTTTTGGTTGAAAGTCCTAGAATTGAGGTAGTTATCCGTAACACTTTTTACAGTAGTCTGGATACTAGCCGCAATTTCTGCACGAGCATTGCTTAGGGCTTTTTTCTTAGAGGCTACCTGATCCATACTTTCACCTACAGAGTTAGCACGGAAGGTTTTTTTGTCTGTAAAATACTCTTTTCCAGAGCAAGCAACAATTATTTCAGTTTCACCAGCAGGAAGTTTGGCAACAGTTTTCTTTTTGCAACTAGAAAATGTACTTACTGCACAAGTAGCAGTTGCAAGCATTAGGGCGTAGATTGTAAACTTACGTTTCATAAAAATAGAAAATTTTAGTGATAAATTAGATTAAATAAATATTTTTTTGATAGTACTAATTGTAAATAATTAGTTAGATTTTTAGTTACGTTTTGGATATTACATTTTTTGTGCCAAAATCAAATAAATTAGTCATAAATATAGAAAATATTTTAAAACATAATTATTATTAAATAAACCGTTAGTGTGTAATCTTTTGATATTCAAATTTTTTAACTGTTTAGGTCAAATATTTAGAAATTGAAACAAATGT
>JANYGM010000021.1 GCA_025362415.1 bacterium | reverse complement strand
TTGCAGGTGCGGGTGGTGTAACCTCACAAACAGGCTATACAACCACGCCACTAGACCCTGCGTGGCGACCTGATTTGGTGAAATCTGAAGCAAGGATTATCTTTGCTACTTTGTTTAGATTGTAGTTTTGAGGATAATTTTGTCAGAAAATTTGTTTTAGAAATAAATAAATAGTATTTTTCCAGAAAATAAAATCAAGTTATTGAAAGCTCCAGCTTCAATAACTTGATTTTATTTTTGATATAAATTATAACTAACTGTAACTGTTTAGGTTGTTTAAAATCCATAATGTAGAGATAAGGCACTGCCTTATCTGAACTAGTAAATTATATTATTCATTTCACAAAAATTAAAATAGAAAAAATACATTGTTTGTCGTTAGATAAGGCAGTGCCTTATCTCTACATAACATACAACCTAAACAGTTAGTTACTGTAAATTATTCGTTGTAATTTTTGGGAAAAACGTTTGGTGGGGACACCAAACGTGGGTTATAACATTGTTTGGTGTCCTCACCAAACAACAAGACACTATTTTGCAACGGAACTTTTACAGCAACAACAGTTACAACTAACTAATAATCAAAAAACAATCATTTTATAACTAATCATTTATGAAATATTTTCTTTACACATTTTTTTTTCTATTTTTTTCTATAAAAACACAAGCACAGGTTGTAAATTCAGCCATATTAGATACAAATGCCATTAAGAAAAAAGGTACTGTAACGCTGGGTGGTATGGTAGATACCTATTATTTGTATGATTTCAATAATCCGCAGGGCAAAGACCGCCCTTTTACTTTTTCCAATTCACGCCATAACGAATTTACTATAAATCTTGCTTATATTGATATAAAATACATTTCAGAACGCCTAAGAGGGCGTGTTGTGCCTGGTTTTGGCACTTATATGAATGCTAATTATGTTGATGAACCTGCTACTTTGAAGAATTTTGTGGAGGCAAATATTGGTGTAAAACTTTCTACAAAGAAAAATATTTGGCTAGATGCGGGCATCTTAGGCTCTCCATATACCCCAGAATCTGCTATTTCAAAAGACCAAATAATGTACACACGTTCCATAGGGACAGATTTGGTGCCTTATTATCTTTCTGGGGTAAAACTCTCTTTGCCACTAGCACCCAAACTAATGAGTTATGTTTATATTTTGAATGGTTGGCAAAATATCAAAGAAACAAACGAGCAAAAATCACTAGGTACGCAGGTAGAATACCGCCCAAATGATAAGTTGCTTCTTAATTGGAATACCTACACAGGTGATGAACGTAGTGATGCAAGTCCCACTAAAAGAATGCGTTTTTTTAATGATTTTTATGTAATTTATAGCCCAAATGACAAATTTACATTTACGAGTTGTGCTTATCTTGGTTTTCAGCAATATACAGATATTGACACTAAGGTTTGGTGGCAGGCAAATGCTATTTTGAAGTATAATTTTACTAAGAAACTTAATTTGGCGGGCAGAATAGAGTATTTTTCTGATAAAAGAGGAGAATACATAGGCTCAAATGTATTTAGTACGTCTGCATCATTTAATATTAGTGTTTTAGATAATGTTCTTATTCGTTTTGAAGGAAGATTTTATGCAGCAGAAGACAATATTTATACAAATAAAGTGAAACCAAGCAATTTAGATGGCTTTTTAGCTACGAATATGACTGTTTGGTTTTAAGATTTTTAACTTTTTAGGTAATAAAACCTAGTCGTAATGTCCCACTACAATTGCAAAAAGTGTATTGAGCGTTCCGTTCTTGTATTTATTACGTAAAACAAACGGGACGCTTGAATACAATAAATTAGTCGTAGTGGTGTTTTTATTTAGAAAGATAGTTATTATTTTGTGTCTAAGCATTTTTGCGTATAAAGTACCCAATTATCTACATCTAAGGCACATAAATGACCATTATAGCCTATTTTTACACGGAAATCTTCTGGGTTTAGACCACGGTAACACCCATTATCTATACCAATAATTTGTTTTCTATTTAAAATATCTTCATTGATAGATTGCAAGGTTTCAATTGTATGTCCGTGAATGATTGTTGCGGTTATGTTTGGAGGAATATAATCATTATCTCGTTCCCAAAGCATTGCTTCATAATCATCAAAAGGCTTATCTGCTTTAAAATTGATACCTGCGTGTACGAAAATAAAGTCCTCCATTTGGTAGCAATAAGGCAGATTTTCAAGAAAATTCTTATATTTTGCAGGAATAATATGCTTCTTATCTGATGTATTTGTTGTATTTTTCTCTCTTTCAAGTACCATTATCTCGTGATTGCCACTTAATGTGAATATTTGATATTTTTGTTCTTTCAATGATAAAATAAAATCAATTACACCTGCACTATCATTTCCTCTACTAACATAATCTCCTAAGAAAAAGATTTGGTCGTCAAAAGTTGGCTTTAATTGCTCCAAAACAAGTGCTTTAAGTGTTTTTGCACAACCGTGAATATCACCAATAGCAATTCTTCTGCCTTTTCCAGTTTTCTGTAAGATTATATGCTTTTCTAAATAATTCATTTTAAGTTATTAAAGATTGCTTGTTTTGATACAAATTAGCGCATTTTGTTTGCTTACTTTTGAAAGATGTTTTTGTTTTGAAAGGTTATATTATAGCAAATATACAATAGATATTTATTTTCACTAATCTTATTTAGATTAACTCTTAAAATTTCAATAATTTATTAGTTTTTGATGGGGAAAAGTGTTATTTTTGTTTGAAATGCAGTGCATTTTACCATTTGTTAGATTTCTCCAATTTATACCTAAAAGCAACTAAAATATAAAAAAAATGCGTGATTCTATAAAAATACTATATGAGTTTTTAATAAAAGATGAAACAACAAAAAAAAAGTTCCAAGAATGGAAGTTGGATTTTATTGTTATTCACGGGTTTTTGGATACTCAAAGAAAGCTCAATATCAATGAATTACGTGAAATTTATAAAATTACTTGTGATACCCAAGAAGATGTTTTTAAATTAGTTTTTTGCTTAGAAACCTACTATATCATTACGCTTCGTTTGCTGGCATTTCAAGCAGTTTTTAAAGGAGAAAAAATATCAACTACTATTTTTCAGAAAGATTTTTTTCAACAAAAAGGAATAATAAATTATCAATTTAAAGATTATTTTAACTGGTTTTTGGTCATTCCAACCATTGAAAATCAGTTGAATATAATTTCTGAAAATTCAAAACAATATACTGATAATCTAACTACAGACTTCATTAAAGATATTTTTGAAAGTGTATTTCCTGCACCCGTGAGGCACGCAATGGGTGAGTTTTATACACCAGATTGGCTTGCTAATTTTGTTATTGAAACAATTACAGAAAATGATGACCTAGCACACGAAAAAACCTATCTTGACCCTACTTGTGGCTCTGGAACATTTATTTTTAATGTAATTAACAAATTTCAAAAAACATCTAATAATCAAATTTTCAAGCAAGTTTTTGGTATTGACCTAAATCCTGTTTCTGTGTTTGCGGCTAAAACAAATTACTTAATTTTGTATAGTAAATATTTTGAATTTTCTCACAGTAGTATTTTACAAATTCCTATTTTTTATGCTGATGCAATACAAGCTAAATTTGATAAAAAAGAATTATTTGAAAGAGTTGCCTTGACTAATTTTGAAACACTTGCCACATTAGAAAAAGTGGATTATTTGGTAGGAAATCCACCTTGGGTCAATTGGGAGTATTTACCAACAAACTATAAATTAGAAACAACTTATTTATGGCATTATTATAATTTGTTCAATATTAAAGGTTTAGAAGCAGGATTTATCAAAGAGGATATTTCTGTTTTAGTAACTTATATTGCGCTAGACAAATATCTAAAAGATAATGGAAAACTAGGTTTTGTAGTAAAAGAAACGCTTTTTAAATCTATAAAACAAGGAGAAGGGTTTAGAAATTTTAGAATTTTACCAACTAATACGCCTATTAACCCGTACCGTGTTGATGATTTGACACTTTTTAAGCCTTTTAAAGATGTGACTAACCGTAGTGCTTTATTATTCATTCAAAAAGGGCAACAAGTTCAATATCCAACTAATTATGTTGTTTGGAAACCATTAAATGGGAAAAGAAGTTTTGAAAATAATTTGAATATTAAGCATTTACATAAATATTTCCAACTTATCACTAAAAAAGCACAACCTTCGGATAACCAAAGAATAAACTCAAATTGGATAACAGTAGAAGATAAAGACTTACAAAAAACAAACTTAGTTTTAGGAAATTCTGCTTATCAAGCTCGTACAGGAACTTTTACTGGTGGTGCAAATGGTATTTTTTGGCTAAATGTTTTAGAGAAGAAACAGAACATTCTTATTGTCAAAAACATTACAGAAAGAGCTAAGAACAAAATGAAAAATGTCACAACAACACTGGAAATGGATTGGGTTTTTCCTTTTCTTACTGGAAATGATTTGAAATTTTGGGAATATTCTTATTCTAAATATACCCTTTGCTCACATACGGATGAAACAAAAATGTATCCAGTTGATATGAAAACACTAGAAAAATATCCTAAAACATTAGCTTATTTTGAAAATTTTAAAACTGAACTACAAGAACGTAAAGGCTTTACAACATTTGATAAACACATTCAATTAGCCAATTATTATGCTATTCAACGTATTGGGGATTACACATTTGCTCCTTACAAAGTGGCTTGGAGGTATATCTGCAAGGATTTTCGCCCTGCCGTAATTGAGTATGCAGATGATAAATTTGTTGGTTATAAAAATATTATGCCAAATGAAAAAATTATTTTTGTTGGTTTAAATGATAAACAAGAAGCCTATTACTTGTGTGGTGTGCTGAGTAGCACTATTTATAGACAAACCATTGAGAGTTATATGGTTGGTACACAAATAACGCCTTCTATTATCAACCGTTTAAACTTGCCTAAATTTGATAAAGATAATATCTATCACTTAAAAATCAGTAATATTTGTGAATTGGGACATTTTGCTGAAAATAAAAACGAACTTGTTTTACAAATTGATGCAATAATTGAAGAGATTTTAGCAGAACTTATACATACAACCACGCCTTACCTGCTATAACTTCTTTTCCTTTGGGAATATTAGTATTTGTAACACATTGAATATCAATACTACCATATTTATCAAACATAGCTTCTGCCTCTTGTTTTGTGTAAAAAGTCATATCAAAACGAATAGCTTTAAGGCTTATCAAATTCAGTTTATGCGACTGTAAACCTGCTTTATAAATACTTTTGAGTTGTACAAAACAATCAAATTCACTAAGCATTTTATCAATGGTATCTTTTTTATTTTCAGAAAAACCAACACCATCAACAAGCCCCCAATGCTGTTTTTGAGTGTTATACTTTTCGTTGGATTTTAGCAAAGCTTTCTTTATTTGGACAGTTTCGTCACTTTTATTCACACCATACTGACCTGGGTCAGATGTATGGATTAAGCCTTGCAAAAAAGCTAATGGTTTTTGCAAATGTGTTTCAATAACCAAATCAAAACTATAGGTTTTACCTTTCTGCTTTTGTATGATTTCAAAGGTATCAATGTCCACATTTGGGTCATTTGATGACATTGGATTAATGTGTTTATCACTAGGCTTAAAATTAACACCAAGTTCGTGTAATAATTTGCCTAAATCATGTTCTGCACCATGTCCCCTAAGTTTTGCTTTTGCTTGTTGCACTTCTTTTGGTAAAATAAGTCTATCAATAATTATTTCTATTTCTTCGGCTGTGAGTTTTTTAAAAAGCAATAAGATATCTAAAACCTGCTTTTCTATGAGATAATCTGTAATCATTTCTATAGCCTTGCTTGCTAATTTAATGTCTTTTCCATTTATCAAATTCTTAAAGAAACTAAGCGGATGCTTATCTAATTCATATAAAGATTTGCCCAAAATATTTGTGCTATCATTTGTTTGATATTTCGTTTTTGCAAAAATATAACTCAATTCTAAATACATTCTTTTATCAGAAACTCCTACAAAAGTGCGCAACAAGTCTATAGTATCAGGATTATATCCTATTACTTTTTCAAGATATACTGCTTGTTTTTGGGGTGGTAAATCTGTTAGAATAGCTGTTAATAAATTGATATCTAAAGATTTATCTACTATTCCAAAAACAGGAATTTCATCTTGATTAGCCACGTGAAACCAAAATTCATTTTGAACTGTACTCGTTATTGGATACATTTTCTATATTTTTATATGATATTTTTTAACATAAAATTACGAATTATAGAAATCTCCATAATTCGTAATTTTTTTGTAATTGAAAAAGATTATTCCTTCTTTTTCTCTTTCTTAGGTTTCTTTTCTGCTTTCTCTACTACCTCTTCAATTTCGTCATCTAAAACGTCATCAGCATCATCTACAAGGTCGTCTGTGAGGTCATCAACTACATCTTCAAGCACTTCTTGCGCTTCCAATGGTACAAGTGCATCAAGGTCGGAAGGTTCTTTTTCCTCTCCCTCAACATAGGCAATTTTAGTGATAGAGGCAATTTCGTCCCCTTTACCCAATCTAATAAGTTTGACACCTTGTGTAGCACGTCCCATAATGCGCAAATTAGCAACACTCATACGAATAGTCATACCAGATTTGCAGATAATCATCAAATCATCTGTATCTATTACATCATTGATAGCCACTACTTTACCAGTTTTTTCACTGATATTTAGGGTACGAACGCCTTTTCCGCCACGTCTTGCAATTCTATAACTTGATACTTCAGAACGCTTGCCATAACCGTTTTTAGAAACGACCAAAAGTTGTGTATTTTCTTCACTTACACATACCATTCCAACTACTTTTTCTATTTCAGGATTTAATCTAATGGCTCTTACACCTGTTGCACCACGTCCCATAGAACGAATTTGGCTTTCATTGAAACGTACAGCACGCCCAGAGTCTGTCGCAATTAAAATTTCATCATTTCCAGTTGTCAAACGCACTTCCAAAAGCATATCACCTTCATTGATATTGATGGCATTGATACCACCACTACGAGGACGAGAAAACTCTTCTAAACGTGTTTTTTTCATTGTACCGTTTTTGGTACACATAATAATATAGTGATTATTGATGTAATCAGCATCTTTTAGGTTATTGACATTGATAACGGTTCTTACTTTGTCGTTTTTTTCTATCTGAATAAGATTTTGGATAGCACGTCCTTGTGCCGTTTTGCTACCTTCAGGGATTTGGTAGCCTTTCAGCCAAAAAATCTTGCCCAAATCAGTGAAAAATAACAAATAATTATGCGTGGAAGCTATAAACAGATGCTCTGTAAAATCATCTGTTTTTGTTTTTGCGCCACGTGAGCCTGTGCCTCCTCTGCTTTGTGTGCGGTATTCTGTGAGTGAAGTGCGCTTGATAAAACCATTGTGAGAAACTGTAAACACAACTTGCTCATCAACAATCATATCTTCATCTGTAAACTCGTCAGCTACATAAACAATCTCTGTACGGCGTTTGTCAGCATATTTATCACGGATTTCCGTTAATTCATCTTGCAAAATAGTCTTTCTACGGCTTTCATTAGCAAGAATATCTTTCAAATCAGTAATAAAAAGCTGAATTTGGTGGTTTTCTTCCACAATTTTATCTCTTTCCATACCAGTAAGGCGTTGCAAACGCATTTCCAAAACGGCTTTTGCCTGCAAATCAGAAAAAGAATAAGATGTAATCAATTCATTTTTAGCAGTTTCTGGGTCTCTCGCCTCACGAATAGTTTTTATAACAGCATCAAGATTATCCAAAGCAATTAAAAATCCTTCCAAAATATGCGCTCTTTTGAGCGCTTCTTTCAAATCATACTGTGTACGCCTTGTGATAACCTCGTAACGGTGTTCTACGTAATGTTTTATCAAATCTTTCAAGTTAAGTGTATAAGGTCTGCCTTTCACCAAAGCAACATTATTCACACTAAAAGAAGACTGTAATTGCGTATATTTATACAAATTATTCAAAACAACATTGGCAATAGCATCACGTTTGAGGTCATAAACCACACGCAAACCATCTCTATCAGACTCATCTCTCAAATCAGAAATACCTTCTATTTTCTTGTCATTGATAAGTTGTGCGGTTTTTTCTATCATAGATGCTTTATTGACCATATACGGAATTTCCGTCACGACAATTTGGTCTTTGCCAGATTTTGATGTTTCAAAATTGACTTTTGCACGCATCACCACACGCCCACGACCAGTTTCAAGACCTGCTCTCACGCCATTGTAGCCATAGATAATGCCACCAGTAGGAAAATCAGGGGCTTTTACGTGCTTGATAAGCTCCGAAATAGCTACATCAGCATCATCAAGATACAAGAAAATACCTTCAATAAGTTCGCCCAAGTTGTGAGGTGCCATATTAGTCGCCATACCAACGGCAATTCCAGACGTTCCATTCATCAAAAGATTAGGGATTTTGGCAGGAAGTACGGTGGGTTCTTCCAAAGAATCATCAAAATTAGGTTGAAAATTAACTGTTTCTTTGTTCAAATCTAATAAAAGTTCTTCCGCAATACGAGAAAGACGAGCCTCCGTATAACGCATAGATGCAGGAGAATCACCATCAACAGACCCAAAATTGCCTTGTCCGTCCACGAGTGGATAACGCAACGACCAAGGTTGCGCCATACGTACAAGCGTGTCATACACAGAGGCATCACCGTGAGGGTGGTATTTACCTAGCACATCTCCCACAATACGAGCAGATTTTTTGTAGGCTTTGTTGTGATAAACGCCCAATTCAGACATACCAAAAAGTACACGTCTATGGACAGGTTTTAGTCCATCTCTTACATCAGGAATAGCCCTAGAAACAATCACAGACATAGAATAATCTATGTAAGCGGTGCGCATTTCATCTTCTATATTGATGGGGATAATGTTTGAAAAGGGAGTTGGGAGGTCAGTTTCGTTTGCCATTTATTTTTAAAATGTTTTCTTCTTTTTTCGTTAAATCTTATATATTGATTATGATGCAAGATAGTTCTTTTTTGTGGAAAAAACTAACTTTTTTTGTGGAAAAAACGAGTATTTAAAGTAATTTCTTAAAGTAATTTGAGCATTTTAAAAGCATTTTTAATATTTTCTCTAAAATCTTGATAAGAAGATAATTCTGCTAATTTATCTAGCGGAATTTTTACACCTAATGGCTCATAAAGTTCTGCAATAGTTAGATTTTGGTGACGTTTTGATGTTTTTTGTACTATTCTAATTGCATCTTCAATTATTTCTTTGGGTTGGGCTATTATTTCAGGTTTTCTGTTGATTTTCAGTTCATTATCTAATTTATCTGTACCCATTTCAGCCTTTAAAAGTGCTTTATCTGCAAGTAACCACGCTTCTATCATATAAATTGGCACTATTGGAACAAGAATTTTACAATGTGTTTGCTCACTTTCTTTGTCTAATGCTTTTTTAGCAGGATTTATTCTGTCTTGATACGTATTCTTATTGCTCTTATTATCTGCGTCAGATTGAACACAAAGTACATTTACACCTTCATTAAATGCTTCTTGTGAGGCTTTAAGCACATTATTTGTAAAATTTCCTTTTGATTTTGTTAGTGACACAACATCAATAATAGTAATTTCTAATTCAAAACTTTCAAAAGTACGCTGAATGATATTTTTCAGAAAACGCTGGTCTGTTGTGCCTTCTGTGAGTAAACCAATAATAATTTCTTTTGACATTATTTTAATTTTTCGTAACTGTTTAGGTTTGTAGATACGCACCGCAGCGTTCCGCTTGCGTATCCACGTAGGACAACACGAAAGTAAACAAAAGCACAATAATTAGTTTGGCATAAATACATTGCTCTACGTGGATACGCACTGCGGTGACGTATCTACAATACATTATTTACAACCTAAACAGTTACAATTTTTCAATTACGTCTGTAAAATTTGAAGTTTCCAAATATTTTCTAATAATTGATTTGGCGTACTTTTTCATTGCTTTTTGTTCTTCTCCACTATCTTTATTTTCTGGATTTTCTTTATATTCAGAAAATAAATCCGTAGTATTTGTTACATTTAAAGTCATTTTTTTGCCATTGATAGTGGTTGTTTTGCTTACCATTTGGCAAAGGTTGATACTAACGTTTTTATCTCCCAAATATGCCTTTAAAACTTCTCCCACAAGTACAGGCGAGTGAGTATTCACAATTACCTGACGTAAAGGCATTTGTGTATCTGATAAATCATTCGTACTGAAATCTTTAAGAAGTTTTGTCATAGCTGCAATACGGGAAGGGTGAATGCCATTTTCTGGCTCTTCAAAAGTCAAAACACCATTATAATTTTCATCATAAAGCAGAATACACAACGCCAAAATGCGTAAAGTACCATCAGAAAGCACTCTTGTAGTATATTCTCTTTTATGTTTGTCTTTTAGTTTGATGATAAATTGCTCACGAGCAAGGTCATCAAAAACATCAATATCAACAAAATCAGGCACAAAAGTCTGCAATCTCCTTGAAATTTCACGCAAAATATAGGCATCATTATATTTGATGCGAGCCAAAACTGCAGCTAAATTTTTGCCTGTTTGTGTTAATTTATCACTACCATTTTGCTTGCTGGTGGGTTGTCTTAAATCTTCTATATTAAAATCTAAAAATTTCCAACTACGCATTTCCTGCTTAGTTGCGTGGATATAAGGATTTTTATTATAATTAGCATTTAACTGTGTACCTTCACTAAAAACAACTAATCTATAAATATTATCAGTACCATCATATCTTTCCCTTTGACGTATATCTATGTAGGGTGTTTTTTTGCCTTCTATATTTTCTAATAATTCATCTTCTAAACTTGCGGTTTCTATTCCAATTGAATTGGTATTACGTTTTATCTTTAGTTTATAACGTAATCTTGTATGTACTAATTTTTTTTTCTTATTAGGTACATTCTCATTCAGCAACATTTCCACACAAAACTCCATTTCTGTTGCATAATCATTTTCTCCATATTGCGTAAAAAGCTCCAAAAAACCGCCTCTTTGTCCTTCAAAAGCATCTTTTATATTTTCTACATCAACCAAACGTCCCAAAAACCGTAAAGCATCAAATAAATTGCTTTTCCCAGAGGCATTTGCACCCGCAATCACCGTAAAAGGTGTAAAATCCATTTCAAAGTTATGAAAAGATTTAAAGCCGTTTATTTTTATATTTGTAATCATTTTTTTAGGTTAAATATTCAGTCAAATGATGCAATATAGTTCTTTTTTTGTATTTTTACAAGAAATAAAATCAAAAATATGAAAAAATACGCCCTTATTGTCGCAGGTGGAAGTGGTACACGTATGCAAACAGACATTCCAAAACAGTTTTTATTGTTGGCTGAAAAACCTATTCTAATGCACACACTACAACAATTTGAGAAATATGCAACAGGAAATAATTCAAAAGATAATTTAGAAAATCTAACAATTATCTTAGTTTTGCCACAAGAACAAATTTCTTTTTGGGAAGAATTATGTAAAAAATTTGCTACCGTACACTGTTTTAAAAAGAATTGTGGTCTGTACCGTAATGCAATGAAGGTCTGACCATAATTCTTTTTAAAACGAACTTACTCTTTGTTATTAGTGGTCAGACCTCCGTTCCACTACGGTACAGACCACTAA
>JANYGM010000402.1 GCA_025362415.1 bacterium | reverse complement strand
ACGAGGGCAGGGGCAAGCCCCATAGCTGTCAGGCTAGGCACTCAAATATCTCTGCACCGTCAGCTAAAGCAGACGGCAAAGAAAGTAAAAAAACAGAAATATAGTCTTCAAGTGCTTTAAAGTCTGTTTTGCCGTCTGCTTTAGCTGACGGTGCAAAGAACTTCAAGTGCCTAAACAAGAGTAAATGAACTAGCCTGACGGCTATGGGGCAAGCCCAGCCCCTACATTTCTTGTGTTGTCAGGTGTTTCCACCTGACAACAAACGTGCTTTTAGATTTTGATTTTAAGAAAAGTATAAGTTTTTCTAGTATCAGAAGTTTAAAAGTGTATTATTGAAGTCAGGTGGAAACACCTGACTTCACAAAAAATAAAAAATTAAAAAAAACAAATCCCTTGAAAATTTTATTTTATTTTTTCAAGGGATTTATTCAAAATTGTGTTCACTCACAATTCACAATTCATAACTTATAATTCATAACTTTATGCTTACTGACGAACTAACAACTGTAAATCCTAAAATCAAGAAAAAAAGTAATCCTGATTTATTTGAAGCTCCTGATTTTTATAATATTGATGATTTACTTACAGACGAGCATAAGCTCATACGTGCATCTGTGCGTGATTTTGTTAAACAACAAATCTCCCCTTACATAGAATCTTGGTGCGAAAACAACCACTTTCCATACGAAATAGTGCGTAAATTTGGTGATTTGGGCGTTTTTGGTCCTACACTTCCACAAGAATATGGTTGTGGCGGACTTGACTATATTTCTTATGGTTTGATGATGCAAGAAATTGAACGTGGCGACTCTGGTATGCGTTCTACGGCATCTGTGCAAGGCTCGCTCGTGATGTATCCTATCTATAAATTTGGGTCAGAAGAACAAAAAAAGAAGTTTTTGCCAAAACTTGCTTCTGGTGAATTTTTAGGTTGTTTTGGACTTACAGAGCCAGATTTTGGGTCTAATCCGAGCGGAATGGTAACTAATTTTAAGGATATGGGCGACCATTATGTCCTTAATGGTGCTAAAATGTGGATTTCTAATTCTCCAATGGCTGACGTAGCGGTTGTGTGGGCTAAGAATGAAGCAGGACGTATCAAAGGTTTGATTGTAGAACGTGGAATGGCAGGTTTTACTGCGCCAAAAATAGAAGGAAAATGGTCTTTGCGTGCTAGTATCACAGGTGAGCTTGTTTTTGATAACGTAAAAATTCCAAAAGAAAATCTTTTGCCACTTGCAGACGGACTAAATGCGCCAATGAGTTGCTTAGATTCTGCTCGTTATGGTATTGCTTGGGGTGCTTTGGGTGTGGCTATGGATTGTTATGATGCTGCAGTACGTTACTCAAAAGAGCGTATTCAGTTTGGAAAACCTATTGGTTCTTTCCAATTGATACAGAAAAAATTAGCTGAAATGCTTACAGAAATTACCAAAGCGCAACTTGTTTGCTGGCGTTTGGGTACACTAATGAATTTGGGAAAAGCAACTACTTCTCAAATTTCGTTAGCCAAACGAAATAGTATAGAAATAGCCTTAAATGTAGCTCGTGAGGCACGCCAAATACACGGTGGAATGGGCATAACAGGCGAATATCCAATGATGCGCCATATGATGAACTTAGAGTCTGTCATTACTTATGAAGGCACACACGACATACATTTATTGATTTTGGGTGCGGAAATCACAGGTATTCCTGCATTCAAATAATATATTTTTGGTTTATTTATATAGTTATTTCTCCAAATAAGTCCGTTTATTATAATTTAATAAACGGACTTACTTTTTTGTATCTTTTTTAGTCTTTATCTCTCCAATTTCTCTGCCAAAGGAAACAAATCTTGGTCTTTAAATGTAACTTCTCTTAATGCTTTTTGCATCATTGCCTCCATTTCATACGGAAAGTACGGACCTCGCCAACTGCCTGTATTCGTGACCAAAACCCACGTATAACCGTTATTACAACGTGATAAAGTGCTACTCGTACTTGCTAAATTGCCCGTACGCCACCATTTATCAGGTAAAACTTGTTTCCAACCTAATACACGTTTTCCTAATGTGTCTGTCTTTGAGATAGGAAAAACCATCTTTTTTATTGTTTCTTCCTTCAAAATGTCTGGGCGTGTAGCAAAATTGTCTATGGCACAAGCAAATTTTGCTATATCTAGTGCCGTTGCTATCAAACCGCCTGCCGCTCCCAAACTTTCTGTATCATTTCCTTCATAAACACGACTAGCAGAGTCTTTTGGAGAATAAATATTGAGATTTAGAGGAGTGTTTTTTGCATCATAATAACGACTTTCGTGAGCAAAACGGTCTTTATAGCGGTTTTTGCCTATCTTTATGCGTCTTACGCCAGCAGGCAACAATATATTTTCTTGTAAATATTTCTCGTAAGGTTTACCAGAGATTTCTTCAATAACCTTTCCTAGTACACAATAACCAAAATTTGAATAATCAATATAAGCTCCTGCAGGAAAATAACCTTTTTGCATCAACATATATTTCAAAACGTCATCAAAAGCAATAGGAGAAGGTACTTTCATAATTTCTGCTACTTTGACAGGTACAAACATTGGGTCTGTGCGCAACTGATTGCGCCAACCGCCTGTATGCGTAAGTAAATGTTGTATTTCTATCTTAAATACAAGACTATCAACGACTAAATGATTATACTTTTTGATTATTCCTTGCGTGCCAAACACTTTATCAGTCAAAGAAAGTTTACCTTCTTCTACTAATTTCATTATTGAAGTAGCTGTAAAAAGTTTAGAAATACTAGCCATACGTAACAAATGATGCGGTTTCATCTTTATATTACGCTCTTTGTCTGCATAGCCAAAACCTTTTGCATAAACAAGTCGTCCATCTTTGACAACTGCCACAGACATTCCTGTAATTTCCCACTGTTTGATAAGACGTTCTGCCAAAGTATCTAAAAATATAGTTTCTTTTAAAGTAGAAAGCCGTTCTAATTCTGTAAAATCTGTACTATCTGTTTCGTCAATATTTAAAATGATACGTTTTTTAGGGATTTCTGTAGTATTTTTAGTAGAAAAGTAATCATAATGATACAAAATACTAAAAGTTAATACAAAAAATGATAAAATGATTAAGACAATTATTGTTTTTTTTAATGATTTTTTCAATGTTATTATAATTTTGGTAGTGGTTTTATTAGTATTTTATCTTTTTATATAAAAAAAGATACTCGTTTGTATATTAAAGATACTCAAAAGTATAAAAAAGATACTAATTAGTATAATTTTTATACTCTTGAGTATGTCAAACATATTACAGAGTATGTTAAACGTACTAATTAGTATGATTTTTGTTATAATTAGTACAAAAAAGATACTAATTAGTATAATTTTTGTTATAATGCCTCTTTTTTAGATGGTTTTGGCTTAGTTTTTTCAAAACGTTTTTTCAAATCATCATAAATTGTTGCTGCATCTGGCACTCCGTTGGCTGCTGCTTGTTTCAAATAGTTATAAAAAGTAAGAGAAGAAGAAAACGCTTCTGCTCCAGACTTTGCTATAGTGTCTTTGATGTTGCTTGTGAACTGCTCAAGAGGGCGCAACAATGTAGTTAAGTTGGTAACAGCTTTATAGTCTGTTTTCAAGTTTTCTAAATTCATAAAATCAGGCACTAACTTTGGATTAGTTTCTGCATATTCTATCACTTTTTCTACAAAAGGAATAGTTTTGTCGCCAAGTTTTAGTAGTCTTGCACGTTCTATGGGTGTCAAAGAGATAAGATACTTTTCCATTACACTTCTTGCCACAGAAATTCCTTCAACAGAGATTTTCAAATCTTCTGGAGAAATTTTAATGTCTATAAAATTGTCATTTGCCATTGGATAAATGGGGTTAAATTATTGAAATAAAAACTAAAAACTTTAC
>JANYGM010000227.1 GCA_025362415.1 bacterium | reverse complement strand
AATTGTAAATAACTTCCTACTAAACTTTCCAAAAGTTTCCAACTTTTGGAAAGTTACGCCCAAAAACGCTTGTTTATTTTGGAAATTAGTATCTTATTTCCAATACATTACTAAGTAATGTGTTGCAAATAAATTCCTTCTTTTTTATCCAAAAAGAACAGTTTTTTGCTTACTTTTGTACTAAAATTATATGAAAATTTAAAATTATTTTAATGACAAACCCAAAAAGATATACCCTAACGGCGGCTTTGCCCTACGCTAATGGACCTGTGCATATTGGACACTTGGCAGGCGTTTATATTCCTGCTGATATTTATGCTCGTTATCAGCGTTTGTGCAACCAAGATGTACTTTTTGTTTGTGGGTCAGACGAACACGGCGTACCCGTAACACTACGTGCAAGAGCAGAAGGCGTGTCTGTGCAAGAGGTTGTGGATAAATACGACAAACTAATGAAAACCGCTTTTGCAGACTTTGGGATTAGTTTTGATATTTATTCTCGTACCTCAAAAAAAATCCATTACGACACTGCGCAAGAGATTTTCAAGAAGATGTACGAAAATGGCAAATTTGAGGAGAAAACAACAGAACAATTTTATGACGAAAGTACAAAAATGTTCTTAGCAGACCGCCTAATAATGGGAATTTGCCCAAAATGCTCACACCCAGACGCTTATGGCGACCAATGTGAGAGTTGTGGCTCTACACTTAGTCCTGATGAACTGATAAACCCACGTTCTATGGTGAGTGGTAATGCACCCATCAAAAAAGAAACAAAACATTGGTATTTGCCTTTGAATAAGTACGAAAATTGGTTGCGTGAGTGGATTTTGGAGGGACACAAAGAATGGAAAAGCAATGTTTATGGGCAATGTAAATCTTGGATTGAGCAAGGTTTGCAACCTCGTGCCGTTACTCGTGATTTGGATTGGGGCGTGCCTTTGCCTATTCCAAACACAGAAGGAAAAGTGATGTATGTTTGGTTTGATGCGCCTATTGGCTATATTTCTGCTACAAAAGATTATTTTCAGCAAAAAAATGCTGATGAAAATGCTTGGGAAAAATATTGGAAAGATAGTGAAACAAAACTTGTTCATTTCATTGGAAAAGATAATATTGTGTTTCATTGTATTATTTTTCCTGTGATTTTGAAGGCGGAAGGCTCATATATTTTACCTGAAAATGTGCCTGCAAATGAGTTTTTGAATCTTGAAAGCAAAAAAATCTCTACTTCTCGTAATTGGGCAGTTTGGTTGCACGAGTATTTAGTAGATTTTCCAGAAAAACAGGACGTTTTGCGCTATGTTTTGACTGCCAACGCACCAGAAACAAAAGATAATAATTTTCTTTGGAAAGATTTTCAAGACAGAAATAACAACGAATTAGCCGCCAATTTGGGGAATTTCGTTAATAGAGTTTTTACACTTACGCATAAATATTTTGAGGGAATTGTGCCTGCATTTACGCAAAATCCTACTGAAAATGACTTAAAAACCATTGAAATTATTGCTACTTTTCCTAAAAAAATCAGTGATTCTTTGGAAAATTACCGCTTTAAAGAGGCTTTGGGCTATCTTATGGAGCTTTCGTCTATTGGAAATAAATATCTACAAGACAATGCGCCTTGGACACTTGCCAAAAATTTTGAAGAAAATAAAGACAGAATAAACGCTGTTATGAATCTTTCTTTACAGATAATTGCTAATTTGACTATTTTGATGCAGCCTTTTTTGCCATTTGCAGCGCAAAAACTCAAAAATGCACTTCATTTGGGGGATTTCTTTTGGAATGAAACGGGCAATATTGATATGGTTTTGACTGGTCAGAAAATAGAAAATTTAGGCATTTTGTTTGATAAAATTGAAGATGAAAGCATTGCAAAGCAAGTTCAAAAACTCCTTGATACGCTAGAAACAAATAAATTAGCAGAAAAAACAACAGAAAGTAAATCAGAAAAAACGACAGAAAAATTTGATAAAACACCTATTTTAGAAAATATTTTGCCAAGCAAAGCAGAAATTGTTTTTGATGATTTTATGAAAATGGATTTGCGTGTAGCCACTATTTTGCACGCAGAAAAAATGCCTAAAAGCGACAAACTTCTCAAAATCCGCCTTAATACAGGACTTGATGAAAGAACAGTTTTGAGTGGAATTGGCAAAGATTTTGCGCCAGAAGAGATAATTGGTAAACAAGTTTGTGTACTCATAAACCTTGCACCACGCAAAATGATGGGCGAAATTTCACAAGGAATGATACTTATGGCAAAAAATACTGATGGTAGTTTGGCATTTGTTCTCCCTTCCAAAACAGTAGAAAATGGAAGTGACGTAAATTAACTTGTTGATTTTTTGTAACTGTTTAGGTTGTAAATAATGTATTGTAGATACGTCACCGTAGCGTTCTGCTTGCGTATCCACGTAGAGCAATGTATTTATGCCAGACTAATTATTATGCTTTTGTTTACTTTCGTGTTGTTCTACG
>JANYGM010000352.1 GCA_025362415.1 bacterium | reverse complement strand
GCGGTTTTTTTATGCGTTTTTTTAATTAGGATTTATAAATCTAAGCAAAATTTAAGAGAAATAAAATCTTATAAATATTTGATTATCAACTATTTAATAGCTAAGAATAAGTTTTTATTTAAAGTATTTTTTACTTTTGTTGTGTCTTTTTTAAGAAATATTTTTGGAAATATACATATAATCAACAATAAAACAAAATATTTTTTGGGTATATTATATTTTTATAATAAAATGTATTCTATGTCATATATCATATATCATACATCACACATCATATATCAAAAAACTCTGTTTCCCTTGACAAAAAAGAACATCTATGATGCTCAAATTATGCTCAAAAGTGTTGCCAAAGTTTTGCATATATGTTTTTTCCTTATAAAAATGGTTTTCTTTCCAGTCCTTTTTTGGGTGAATAAGCCCTCTTACGTCTGTAATACTATTTTTTTGATTATTTTTTGAGTTTATTTCTGTTATCTCTTCAGTTTTGATATAGCTGTCAGAAGTGGAGATATTATATTTTTTTTGTAGAAATTTCTGACAAATTGTCATTAAATCATTGTTCAAATCTAACAAAAATTTATATTTTTTAGTTTGATTTTCATAAATTTCTCTAAAATCATCAGCAAAATACATAAAATATGGAGCTTTGCCGTAGGCAGTCGTGATGGTTTTCCAATGCTTTTTAGCCCAGTTTTCGCTACTCACGCTATCATCAATCAAAGTATCTTTAAAAAAATGTTTTCCGTTGGCATTTTTAATGGGAACAGTTAGGGCTTGCACGCCAGTAGCCGTAAGTATATGTGTACGGTTGCGGTAAGACTGTTTTTGGTAATATTCGTGTTGCTCCAAAATAATGTTTGGATATTGTTCTAACAACACAAAATACTCCAAACAAGGCAAATAATGGCTTTCTATAAGTAAAGTTTGGGGCATTTTTTTTAGTGAGTAGTGTTGAGTGAGTAGTGTTGAGTGAAATACATTGCACGTTGTATTTCACTCAACATTCAACACTACACACTCAACACTAATGAAAAACTTATTTTTTTCTATTTTGCACCGCAAATTTTCCCAAATCAAAAAGACTATCCAAAAAAGTTTCTCCCATCAATGCAAAAGAAGTATTAACTGCTTTTTCTATCATTGCATCAGTATTTTGAAAACTTTTGCTGTCGTCTTTCACCCAAAATCTAAGTACAAGCATTGCTTGCCCCCAAAGCAAATTGCCATACTTATCACTCAAAAAAGGACGTGCAGAAATTTCATTGGTAGCAATGCCTTCACTTACAAATTCCTTCATTAGTTCAATGGTTTTTTCTTTGGCAATATGCAAAAAAAATGGGTTTAAATCTCCTTTACGGCGGTTTTTATCACAAAACAACACATAACTTCTATTGTCTTTCAATACTTGTATCCAAGTAAAATAAAATGACAGCATTTTCTCACGCACTGTATAGGTTTGGTATTCGCTATCTGCCTGCAAAATACTGCTGGTTTCGTCAAAAAAGCCACCCCAAATTTCTTTTTCAAGCATTTCTATTGAATTATATTCATCATAAAAAGCACTTTCAGACACGTTTAGAGCTTTTGCGAGTTGGTAGGCAGAAGTTGGACGTTTGTCGTGTTCCAAAACATAAGAAATAAGTTCCTCCTTAAAATTAGGAGTTTCTTGTGTTGTTTCTGTTGTGTCAGTTGTATTATCTTCTGTTGCGTCTGATGTTTTAGCTTGCTTTGCCATTTGTAATTGGAATTAGAATTTTTTTTGAATATTTTTTGTAAATTTCTTACAAATATAGAACGAAATTTGAAGGATAAAGTTTTATATTGGATTGTTTTCTTTTTTTATGCCGGAATTTGTATTAAAGTCCCCTTTGGGGATTTAGGGGCTACTTAATTGAAATGAGTTCTTCAATAGCATCATAAATTCTATCTAATTCTTCATCAGTAATCACGTAGGGTGGCATTATGTAGATAGTGTTGCCTAGTGGGCGCAAAAGAATATTTTTTGCCAAGAAAAAACCATAAATATCCGTAGCAATAGTATTAAAATAACTATCTTTTTGGTCATTATTTACCTCAAAAGCAAGGATTGTACCCAATGTACGCACATTTTTGATATTATTATTTTTGTTATTTTGAATAATCTTAATAATTTTTTGTTCAAAATCAATGTGTTTTTGTGCAATTCTGTTGATGTTTTCCATACATTCAGCTTTCAAAAGCAGGTCTAAACTAGCATTAGCCACGCTACACGCCAACGGATTTGCGGTAAAAGAATGTCCGTGAAAAAAAGTCTTAAAAACATCATCAGAATAATAAGCAGCCACTATTTTCTCTGTACAAGTAGTTACGCCAAGTGGCATCACGCCACCTGTAAGCCCTTTTGACAAACACATAATATCAGGTTTGTGATTGAGGTATTCAGACGCAAAAAGTTTACCTGTACGCCCAAAACCTGTCATTACCTCATCAGCAATGCAAATAACATCATTTTTTTGCGCAATTTCCAATAGTTTATCCAAAATTTCTGGGCTATACATACGTATTCCTGCTGCGCCCTGCACAATAGGCTCATACATAAAAGCGGCTACCTCACCTGTAGCAATTATTTCAGAAAATTTATTCATTATCTGCTTGATATTTTGGCAGTTAGGTGCATTTTCACGTATGCCTGTACAAGTACCTAAACAACAATTTGTAAACTCACATTGTGGCAAATCAATTACTTCTACATCAAACAAAAGTGGGCTAAAAGGTGCGCTAAACGCATTTCTTGCGCCCACAGACATTGCCCCAAACGTATCTCCGTGATATGCACCATCTAAGGCAATTATTTTACGTTTTGGTGTTCCCAAATTATGGAAATACTGCAAAGCCATTTTAATGGCTACCTCGCAAGCGGTGCTACCATTATCAGAAAAAAACACTTTGGATTGGTTTTGAGGCAATATTTTAAGTAATCTTTCTGCAAGCGTAACAGCTGGCGTATGCGTAAAACCTGCAAAAATAACGTGTTCTAACGTATTTGCTTGTTTGGTGATAGCATCAGCCAGATATGGGTGCGAGTGTCCGTGAATATTGACCCACCACGAAGAAATGGCATCTAAAATGGCTCTATTGTCGTCTGAATACAAATAAACCCCTTTTGCACTATGTATAGGCAAATTAGGCATAGTCGTACCAAACGAAGTAAAAGGATGCCAAACGTATTTTTTATCTTTTTCTGTGAGATTCATAAAATGTCGTGTTAAAAAATTATTTTAAAACCACATAGGCACATAGAAAACATAGAAATACAATTGTATTCTATGTTTTCTATGTGTCTATGTGGTTGAAAAAACATTTATTTTTTCCCTTCAAAAAGTGCATCTATTGTGCCTGTGGCAACAGAATGATAGTTTTTGCGAGATTTTTCATAGATTTTTTTGCCCATTTCTTTGCCTTTGGGCGTTTTGACCATTTCTGTATAAAGTGGCGTTAAAAATTTTCTGCGCCCAACATCTAACAAAAATGCTTCCATTGGCTTGTAAGCAACTTCATAACCAAAACGCACCGCTAAAACGTACCAAGCCGCTTGAAGTTCTGAATTACCAGATTTAGTAAACCCAAAATCTTTATCCAAACTCTCCATTTGCTTGATAGTAAGCGTTTTAGGAAGATGTCTGATAAAATGCAACCACTCGTGGCTGCTCCATTTTTCTAACTTAAATTTGCTCATCAAACTATCTTTTTTCTCTCCTTTCTCCCAACTTTTTAGTGCCAAATCCACGTTTTCAAAGTTTTTGGAAGTGGTTTTAGGGCAATTTGAGGGCAAACCCACACCCAAAATCCAATCTTGGTATTTTATTTTTTCAGCAATATTTTTATCTCCTTTAATGATTTTTTCCTCTAAATATTGAATGAATTTTTGTGTATTCATAGATTGGAAAGCAAAAGTTTTAAAATATTCTTTGACAAAAATATCAAATTTTTCACGTCCAATAGCCTCCTCAATGGTGCGAAGGAAGAAAAAACCTTTTTCGTAGGCAATTTCAGTAAGTCCGTCATCAGGGTCACGCTGGCGTAAATCTAGCAAAAGTTTGGTATCTTTGTTGTTTGCGCCTATTTCTTCAATATCTTTCTGCAAATCTTGATACCCAAGAAGTGCCAGCATATCCGAATAATCTTTTCCATACAATGCCTCAATAATTCTGCGCTCAAAATAGACTGTAAAGCCTTCATTTAGCCAAAAATCATTCCAAGTTTCATTTGTAACAAGATTCCCAGACCAAGAATGTGCCAACTCGTGTGCAATTAGGCTCGTAAGAGATTTGTCGCCTGCAATAATAGTAGGTGTGGCAAACGTCAAACGTGGGTTTTCCATTCCTCCAAAAGGAAAACTAGGTGGCAAAACCAGCAAATCATAACGCTCCCACTCATATTTCCCATAAATTTTTTCTGCCACATCAACCATTTTACCCAAATCTTCAAACTCTTTCAAAGATTTTTCTAATGTTACACTTTCTGCATAAACGCCTGTACGAGCATCTATTGCCTTAAATTCTACATCACCAACCGCCAACGCAATCAAATACGAAGGAATAGCTTGTTTCATAACAAAATTATAAATGCCATCTGCTGATTTTTTGGTAGGATTTTCTGCGCTCATAAGTGCCATAAGGTCTTTGGGAACGCTTATACGTGCATCATACGTAACACGCACACTTGGGCTATCCTGACAAGGTAGCCAAGTACGAGCCAAAATACATTGCGACTGACTAAACAAAAACGGCTTCTTTTTTCCTGCTGTTTGTTCTGGTAAAAGCCACTGCAACGCTGCTGCATTAGGTTTTGTTTCGTAATTGACAGTTACAAATTTTGTATCATTTAAAATATCTATTTCAAGTGCTTGCCCCAAAAACTCTATTTCTTTTTGTAGGTTAAAAGTAGTTTTTTTGCCATTATCAAGTGTTATATCTTTGATAACAAGGTTTTTGACATCTAAAAAAAGTTTGTTAGTATTTTTTTTGTTACTGATAGAAAGTTTTGCTGTACCAGCAATGATTTTTTGTCAAAATCAACACTTAAATCTAGGCTGATATGCGTGGTTTGGGCTTCTTGTGGCTTTGAGAATGAATGAATATCTGAAATCATAAGGGTTGCATTTTTTGGGTTTTGCGGTGAGTAACAAGAAGGAAAAAGTAGTATTAAAAATAAAACTAAGAAATGTATTTTTTTCATAAAATAAGTGGTTTTTATGTTAGATTTTCCGTAAATATAGCAAAAATATCTACACAAAGTTAAAAAGCACATCTACCATACAAATATGGCGGATAGTGCTTGCTAGGGCAGTTTTGGGTGGCAGAAATTACTTCTGACATTACAAGAATGTAACTGTTTAGGTAGTTAAGAAAACCTAAACAATTACACAGGAATAATATCTAAATAGCTACTTTTTTCACGCTACGAGCTAGGAAAATAGCGGCAATAGTCATAAAAACAGATAAATAACCCAATAAAACAAACCCTAAAATTTCTTTGGTTTGTGGATTTTGTGTTATCATCATTCCGCCAATAACAGAGGCAGTAGCCGTTCCTAATTGGTTGATAGAGGATTGCAAACTCATAAAAGTCCCTCTATATTTTGGCTCTACTAGCCCCGAAATCATTGTTTGTGCAGGTATCATTCTGCCACCAGAAAAAATAAAAAATAAAGCAGAAAATACCAAAACCACGCCTATATGTATTTTGGGCATATTGGTAAGTGCCAATATAGGCACACACGCCACCGTAAGCAGGCACGTAAGCACTGTTGCACCCCCAAAACGGTCTGTAAGTTTTCCTATAAAACGAGAGGCAAAAAACATCAGTCCGCCACCTACCATATAAACATAAATAGTTTCTTTTTGTGTAAAACCAACATTATTAACAAGATACGGATTTAGGCTAGGGATAATCAGAAAATGCCCTGTAATCAGTAGCATTATAAGCAAAGTAGCACGCAAACGGTTAGGATTTTCGTACATCATTTTCAGGGCTTCTTGTGGCGTTTGTCTTTCACTTTTAGATAGCAAATGTTGGTTCATTTGTGGAATGTAAGCATTCAAGAGAAATATAACACCTGCACCAACAACACCCAAAAAGAGAAAAGGAGCGTGCCAATTATACAAATCAGCAATAAACATTCCAAAAGGTACACCCAGCGCAGATGCCAACGGAAAAGCTGACATTACAATGCCCATAGCCACGCCCCTACGCTCAAAAGGCACCAAATCAGCAATAATAGACAAAACAATAGCATTGACACAGCCACCAAAAAGCCCTGTAATAGAACGCATCAAGACCAAAGTTTCATAATTAGGCGCAAATGCACAAAGAATAGTTCCTATAATAAAACCTATATAGCTTATCAAAATAGCTTTTTTTCTGTCAAATCTGTCTATCCAAAAAGCTCCCCCAAAACTAGAAATAGATGCCGCAATAGTGTAAGAGGCAACAATAATACTAAATTGTTTGGGGGTAATATCAAAAATTTTCATAATCATATCACCCATAGGCATCACAATCATAAAATCCATAATATGTATAAAACTGACAAAAGCCAATATATAAAGAACAAGTTTTTCGTTTTTAACGGAGTACATTTTTTAGTGTGTAGTGAAATAGTGTGTAGTGAGTAGTGAAATAGTGAGTAGTGAGTAGTGAGTAGTGAGTAGTGAGTAGTGAGTAGTGAGTAGTGAGTAGTGAGTAGTGAGTAGTGAGTAGTGAGTAGTG